>JAYRVK010001082.1:0-7780 GCA_041918555.1 Sandaracinaceae bacterium | reverse complement strand
TGGGGGAGGGGGCGCGCAGCCCCCTCGGAGACTCAGCGCGTCAACGTCGCTTGCCGTCGAGGATGATCCGCTCGAAGGCCTCGCTGACGGCGCGGGAGAGGGTCTCGACGCGCTCGCGGCCCTTCTCGCCGAAGCGCACGTCGTCGGCGGCGAGCACCGCGACGAGCTTCGACGCGACGATGATCGGCTGGATCGACACCGGCCCACCGCGGCTCCCCAGCGCGGCGCGGAAGAGGCCGTCCGCGGCCGCGGTGCCCGAGGGGCCGTGGTAGGCCTCGCGGCGCGAGACGACGTCGCGGAACATCGACGGACTGCTGGTCGGGATCCAAAGGTTGCGGACCGCGTCCGCCGAGATCCCGGCCCCCGCGCCGCCCCATCCCTTGAGGACGCCCTTGCGCAGCGCGAGGAGCACGGCGGCCCTGGAGACCGTCAACGTACCTTGACAGGCCAGCTCGACCACCTCGTCGCGGTCGCGGCTCGCGCGGATCGCCGAGAGCGTCCCGCCGACCTCGGGGAGCTTCGCCTGCGGCGCCGGCGGCCGGGAGTCCCTCATCTCGGCGACCTTCACCGGGTCGACCTTGTTGTGCTCGCCGGTGTCGCTCTCCCAGCGCGAGTGCGCCTCGGGGATCAGGCTCTTCTGTTTCGCGGTGGGCTCCACGCGCGTCGCGGGCGCGGGCGAGGACGGCGGCGGGGGCGGCGGCGCGGCGGGCAGCGGCGAGACGTCGGTGTCCGCGGTGTCGAGGCCGTACCGCGCCGGATCGAGCGCGGCTGGCTCGGGCGGCGCGCTCGAGGACCCTCGGCTCGGCGGGCGCAGCGCGCGCCCCTTCGCCCACGCGCCGGCCGCGGGGCGTGGCTCCCCCACGGGCACGACGCGCGTGTCCTTCGGCACGCGCGCGAAGTTCTTCGTCACGACGCGCCGCTCGAGGCCCTTGTCGGGGCTCGGTGTGTGGGAAGGCTCTGCCGGCGCGGCGCTCGGCGCGGCGCTCGGCGCGGGCGCCGGCGCGCGGACCGGCTTGGTGCGCACCAGGGGCACGAACGGCTCCGTGTCGTCCGCCACGATCTTCGGCCCGACGGTCGCGCGCGCCTCGACGCGCTCCGCCCCCTTGGTTGAGCCGAAGTACCCCTCCTCCGCCGGCGCCGCCTCGCGCCGGCGGACGTTCACGAGCTCGAGCGGCGGGGGCTCCGAGTCGCGCGACGCGTCGTCGTCGAGCTCGAGCGCCCCCGGGTGCGCCTTCTCCAGCGCCGCGACGAGGTCGACGACGCGCGCGACCGCGGGGAGGATCGCCTCGCCCGTCGCGCGCGCGAGCTCGCCGATCGTGTGTCCGTCGGTGGGCGCCGCCATCGCCACGATCAGCCCCGCCGGGCTCTCCCGGATCGGCAGCGCCAGCAGCCCGAGCGCCATCGCGCGAGGCACGCGCGTGATCGCCCGAGGGTCGGCGGCGGCGAGATCGGCCGCCTCCATCAGCGGGCCGAAGCCCTGCGCGACGAAGAAGCCCGCGATGCCGTCGGGCGCGAGCCCGCGGTGGACGAGCGCGCGGACGAGCGCGCCCTCGTGCGGCGGGGCCGCGCCGAGGACCTCGGAGAGCTGGCGCTGGGTGACGAGCCCCGCCTGCACCAGCCGACCACCGAGGTCATCCGTCATCTCGCCGGAGTATCGAGTGCCTCCATCCGCGTCAAGCGCGCGCTACGCTGCGCCCGTGCCGTGCATCCTGCACATCGAAGACGACCCGAAGAACCGGGCGCTCGTGCGCAAGCTGCTCGTCGCCGCGGGCCACGAGGTGATCGACGCCGACGGCGGCGTCGAGGGCATCCGGCTCGCCCGCGAGCGCCGGCCCGACCTCGTCCTGGTCGACGTCCGCATGCCCGATCTCGACGGCTACGAGGTCACCCTGCGCCTGCGCGGGATCGCCGGCCTCGAGACCGTGCCCATCGTCGCCATCACCGCGGAGGGGGATCGCGAGACGAGCCTCGCCGTGGGTGCGGACGGCTTCCTCGAGAAGCCCATCGACGCGCGCCGCTTCGCTCGCCAGATCGAGCGCTTCCTCCACGGCTACAAGGACCGGCGCGAGCGCAAGGAGTCGGCGCCGCTGCGCATCGCGTCCCAGCGCATCGTCGAGCGGCTCGAGCGCAAGGTCGTCGAGCTGAGCGACGCGAACGCGCAGCTCGAGGAGATGGCGCGCCTCCGTCGCGACTTCCTCCGCAACCTCAGCCACGAGCTCGCGACCCCGATGACCCCGATCGTCGGCTACCTGCGCCTGCTGCTCGACGAGGAGCTCGGGCCGATCACGCCGATGCAGCGCAAGAGCCTCGAGTCCGTGCGCACCTCGACCGAGCGCCTCCGCGGGCTGATCGAAACGCTCCTCGACGTGAGCAGCATCGAGACCGGCCGGATGCACCTCTTCGATCGGCCCTACGACTTCGGCGCGATCGCGGCGCGCGCGATCGATCAGACGCGGCCCGCCCTGCAGTCGCGCTCGATCGAGCTCTTCGTCGAGCCCGCCCCCGTAGGGCTCGCCGCGCGCGGCGACCCGGACAAGCTGCGCCGCGCCATGGTCCACGTGCTCGACAACGCGGCGAAGTTCTCCCCGGAGCACGGCGCGGTCGCCGTCGCGATCGAGCGGGTGGCCCACGGGACCGCGCCGCGCTTCGAGCTGCGCGTCGCGGACGACGGCCCGGGGATCCCCGAGGAGCTCGAGGCCAAGGTGTTCCAGGCGTTCTACCAGGCGGACGGATCGCCGCGGCGGGCGCACGGTGGGGTGGGGCTCGGGCTCGCGTTCGCGCGCCGCGTCGCGGAGGCCCTCGGCGGGGGGGTGACGCTCCACAGCCCGCCGGTCCACGAGGTCGCGGGGTGCCGTCTCCACGGCACCGAGGTCGTGCTCAGCGTGGCCGCGACGCTGCCCGCGTCATGAGCGTCTACCTCGATCACCACGCCGCGACGCCGCTCGAGCCCGAGGTCCTCGAGGCGATGGCGCGAGCGCACCGCGAGGCCTGGGCCAACCCGTCGAGCGCGCACGCCGCGGGGCGCGCCGCGCGCCGTGTGCTGGAGGACGCGCGGAGCCGCGTGGCGACGGCGATCGGCGCGAGGCCCGCCGACGTGGTGCTCACGAGCGGCGGCACCGAGGCGTGCAACCTCGGCGTGCTCGGCCTCGGTCCCGTGCGGCGCGCCCTCGTCACCTCCATCGAGCACCCCGCCGTCGTCGCGGCGGTGGCCGCGCTCGGCGCGGAGCGGCACGTGCTGTCGCTGCTCGACGGGATCGCGCCCGATGCGCTCCCGCTCGAGGGCGTGGATCTGGTCTGCGCGCAGTGGGTGAACCACGAGACCGGCGCGGTGCTCCCGGTCGAGCGCTGGGCCGCCCAGTGCCGCGGCGCGGGCGTGCGCCTCTTCGTCGACGCGTGCCAGGCGCTCGGCAAGCTGCGCGTCGACGTCGGCGCGCTCGGCGCGACCGCGGTCGCGCTCGCGGCGTCGAAGGTCGGCGGACCCGCGGGGGCAGGCGCGCTCTACGTCGAGCGAGGCGTGGACGTCGCGCCGCGCGCGCTCGGCGGCGCGCAGGAGCGCGGTCGGCGCGCGGGCACGCCGGACGTGGCGGCGCTCGCGGGCTTCGGCGCCGCGTGCGAGCTCCTCCCGCGCCGTCTCGCCGCGATGCCCGAGGTCGCCCGGCGGCGCGACCGCCTCGAGGCGGCGCTGTGCGCGCACGGTCCGGTCAACGGCGCCGGCGGGCCGCGCGTCGCGACGGCGACGAACGTCAGCCCGCGCGGCTGGAACGGCGCGCGCCTCGCGGCGGCCCTCGACGTCGAGGGCCTGCGGGTCTCGCACGGCGCCGCCTGCTCGAGCGGGCTCGACGCGCCGTCGGCGGTGATCGCCGCGATGTACCCGGACGACCCACGGCGGGCCGAGGCCGCGCTCCGCGTCTCGCTGGGCCCCGCCACCTCCGACGGCGACGTCGACGCGGCCCTCGCGGCCCTCGAGGCGGTCCTCGCGCGCCGCCGATGATCTTCGAGTGATTTCTAGGTTCGGCGGACCGCCGCGAGATCGCCTCTCGTTTGTCGATCCAAGTCTGCGGAATTGGATCGTTTTCGGGAGCACGTCTGAGCAGAGGGAGAAATTCTCTCGAATGGATTCCATTCGCGAGAATGACTGTGCTCGTGTTCAGTGTTTGAGTGAGCGCCGGTGAAGTGGGGGCGCTACACCTCGGGACATGGCGGCGGTGGAGCGCGTGCTGGTGGCGATGAGCGGCGGGGTCGACTCGTCCGTCGCGGCCGCCCTGCTCGCGGAGCGCGGGTACGATCTCGTGGGGGTCACCCTGCACCTGTGGGACGCGGGCGGCGGCCACGCGGTGGGGCGCTGCTGCGCGCCCGAGGACCGCGAGGACGCGCGGCGGACCTGCGATCACTTGGGGATCCCGCACTACGTCCTCGACGAGCGCGCCGCGTTCCGCGCGCGGGTCGTCGACCCGTTCGTGGCCGCGTACCTCGCGGGCACCACCCCGAGCCCCTGCGTGCACTGCAACCGCGAGGTCAAGCTCGGCCGCTTCCTCGACATCGCCCGCGACCTCGGCGCCACGTGGATCGCGACCGGGCACTACGCCCGGATCACCCGTGACGCATCAAACGGGATCCAGCTCCTCCGTGGTCGCGATCGACAGAAGGATCAGAGTTACTTCCTCTACGGAGTTCCAACCGAGATCCTCGAGCGATGTCTCTTCCCTCTGGGCGACCTCGAGAAGGAGACGACGCGCGAGGAGGGCCGCCGCCTCGGCGTGCCGAGCTGGGACAAGAAGGACTCGCAGGAGCTGTGCTTCGTGCCGGACGGCGACGTGGGCGGCTTCATCGAGCGAGAGTCGCCCGGGCGCGCGCGCCGCGGCGAGGTGGTCGACGAGCGCGGCGCGGTGCTCGCCCACCACGACGGTGTCCATCGCTTCACGGTCGGACAGCGCCACCGGCTCGGCCTCGGCGGGGGGGCGCCCGCCCGCTACGTCCTCTCGATCCTCCCGGCGGAGGACCGCGTCGTCGTCGGCGACGCGGACGCGCTCCACGCGACGAGCGCGCGGGCCGCGGCGGTGGTGTGGACCGGCGGGATCCCGACGGAGCCCTTCGAGGCGGAGGTCCAGGTCCGCCACCGGCACCGCGCGGCGCCCGCCCTCGTCACGCCGAGCGACGCGGGCTTCCGGGTGGACTTCCGAGATCCGCAGCGCGCGATCGCACCGGGACAGGCCGCGGTGGTGTACCGTGGCGACCGGGTCATCGGCGGTGGCGTTCTCACGGCATGATTGGCTGATCGCCGGCGGGCTCGCGCTCGCGGTCGGGTGCTCGGTCGGCGGGGGCCAGGGTGACATCGCCGGCTCCGTCGTCGCGCCGGACTGCGACGTCGACGTGCCGGACTACGATCTCGCGCCGAGCTTCTTCTCGGGCGAGGTCACGGGCGATCAGCTCGACCTGCGCATCCAGCGCGGGAGCGACATCGAGGGCTACGCCGACGGGCTCATCGTCCAGGTGCGCGACGTCAACGAGGTGTTCCGCAACCGCATCGGCATCCCGATCCCCGTCGAGCCGGACGAGCACGCGCTGCTGCAGGTCGTCTTCTACCTGAACCAGACCTGTCCCTCGGGCTTCCCGGACTTCTTCACCACCCAGCCGGTGATCATGGAGGGGCAGTCCGGCTCGATCACCTTCGACTCCGTCTACGCGCCGGACATCGAGGCCGGCTCCACGCTCATCGCGGGCGCGCTGAACGACGTGCGCTTCGCCGCCGCGGAGGACCCCGAGCGCACGCACGGGGCGCTCAGCGGCACGTTCTCCTTCTTCTACCAGCGGGGGAGCCCCGCGCAGCGGTTCCCCTGATGACCGACGACCGGATCGAGGGCACGGTCCGCGACTTCTCCCGCTTCGGCGAGGGCGTGGTGAAGACGTCGCGCGGGATGGTGTTCGTCCCCGGCGTGCTGCCAGGGGAGCGCGTCGAGCTGGCCGACGTGCGCCCGCGGGGCAAGGGCGTGCTCTTCACCGACAAGGTGCGGGTCCTCGATCCGTCGACGCAGCGCCAGGAGCCGCCCTGTCCGATCGCGGCGCGCTGCGGGGGCTGCCCGATGATGATCGCGTCGCCCAAGCTCGAGCTCCGCTTCAAGCGCGATCTCCTCGAGGACGCGCTGCGCGCTCTGCCGAACGCCGACGCGGTGCGCCGCGGGTGGGTCGCGCCCGTCAAGACCCTCGGGTACCGGCGGCGCGCGCGGCTGGCGTGGTCGGCGGAGCGCGGCAAGCCGCGCATCGGCTACCGGCGCCCGCGCTCGAGCGAGGTCACCGACGTGCGGGTGTGCGCGGTGCTCGACGCGGTGCTCGACGCGGCCTTCGCGCGGAGCCGGGCGGTGCTCGGCCCGCACCTCGCGGGCGAGGGCGAGCTGCACCTCGCGATGGGCGAGGGGGGTCGCGCGGTGCTCGCGCTGCGGAGCGAGGCGCCCCAGCCGCCGGGGCTCTACGCCGCGCTCGAGGCGCTCGTCGCCGAGGGCGTGCTCGCCGGCGCGGCGCTCCGCGCGGGCGGCGCCACCGCGGACGCGACGTGGGGGGCGCCGCGCGAGGTGCGCGAGGGCGCCGACGGCAAGCCGCTGGTGGGCACCGTCGCGGGGTTCTCGCAGGCGCACGACGAGGTGAACCGCGCGCTGGTGCTGCGGGTCGTCGAGCTCGCGTCGCCTGCGGAGCGCGACGTGCTCGAGCTCTTCTGCGGCTCGGGCAATCTCACGATCGCGCTCGCCGCCGGCGCGAAGAGCCTGGTCGCGATCGAGCAGGACGAAGCGGCCGCCGAGGCGTGCCGCGAGAACCTCCGCGCGCGCGGGCTCGTGGCCACGGTGCGGAGCGCCGACGCCGAGGCCTGGCGCTCGCCGAGCGTGCCCGACGTGGTGGTGCTGGATCCGCCGCGGACCGGCGCGTCGGGCGCCATCGAGCGGATCGTGAAGCTCGGGCCGCGGGAGGTCGTCTACGTGTCTTGCGATCCTCCGACGCTCCGGCGCGACCTCGAGACGCTCACGCGCGCCGGCTGGATCCCCTCCGACGCGGTGGCCCTCGACATGTTCCCCCAGACCGCGCACGTGGAGTGCGTGGTGCGGCTTTCGCGGGCGTGAAGGCCTGCTAGCCTCCCGCCGCCATGAAGTGCCCCTTCTGCGGCACCCTCGACAACCGGGTGATCGACTCGCGCCTCTCGCAGGCCGGCGAGGTCACGCGCCGGCGTCGCGAGTGCGACGGATGCGCGCGCCGCTACACGACCTACGAGCGCGTCGAGCAGGTGCTCCCGTACGTGATCAAGAAGGACGGGCGGCGCGAGCCGTTCGATCGCATGAAGATCCTCGCGGGGCTGCGCCGCGCGTGCGAGAAGCGGCCGGTGTCCTCCGAGGCGCTCGAGCGGCTCGTGGACACGATCGAGCGCGAGATGGTCGAGACCGGCGACAAGGAGGTCTCGAGCGCCAAGGTCGGAGAGAAGATCATGGAGGAGCTGCGCGGCGTCGACCCCGTCGCGTACGTGCGCTTCGCCAGCGTCTACCGCTCGTTCAAGGACATCCACGAGTTCATGGCCGAGCTCACCGACCTGCTCGGCGAGCGGAGCCCGCCCGCGTGATCGACGACGTCGACCGCGCGATGATGGACCGCGCGCTCGAGGAGGGACGCCGCGGCCGACCGAGCCCGAACCCGCACGTCGGCGCGGTGATCGCGCGCGGCGATCGCGTCGTGGCGGTCGGACACCATGCCCGCGCGGGCGAGGCCCACGCGGAGGTCGACGCGATCCGCGGCGCGGCCGGCG
>JAYRVK010001081.1:0-5344 GCA_041918555.1 Sandaracinaceae bacterium | reverse complement strand
GCGCTCGCGCGCGCTGGGGGAGGGGGCGCGCAGCCCCCTCGGCAAACTCAGCGCTTGGTGAGCTTGCGGAGCTTGGTCATCGCGAGCAGCGCCTTCGGCAGGTTCCCGCCGAGCAGGCCGTGGAACACGTCGGCCATCGCGTCGTACTTGCCCGCGTAGGGGAACCAGATCGGCTCGAAGTCGAGCCAGCCGCGGTCGACCATGATCGCCTTCTGGTGCGTGAACGCGAGCAGCCCCTCGGGGCCGTGGTAGCGGCCGAAGCCGCTGTTCTTCACGCCACCGAAGGGGAGCGCGGGGTTGCCGACGATCTGGACCAGATCGTTGACCATCACCTGGCCGCACTCGAGGCGCGACGCGAGCGCGAGCCCGCGCTCGACGTCCTGCGTCCAGACCGAGCCGTTGAGGCCGTACTGGTGGTCGTTCGCGAGGCGCACCGCCTCGTCCTCGTCGCGCACGCGGATCACCGGCAGGACCGGCCCGAACGTCTCCTCGCGGTAGATCTCCATCGACGGAGTCACGTTCGTCAGGAGCGTCGGGCCGAAGAACTGCCCGGGCCGATCGAGGCGCGCGCCGCCGGTGAGGACCTTCGCGCCCTCGTCCACCGCGCCCGCGACGTGCCGCTCGACCGTCGAGAGCTGCTGCCGGAACGTGAGCGGGCCCATGTCGGCGTGCTCGTCGGGGCCGCCGACCCGGATCGCGCGGACCTCCTTCTCGAGGAGCGCCACGAAGCGATCGTGGACCGCGTCGACCACGAAGATCCGCTCGACCGAGGTGCACATCTGGCCGCAGTTGACGAGCCCGCCCCACGTCGCGGCCTTGGCCGCGCGGACGAGGTTCGCGTCGGCGCAGACGATCATCGCGTCCTTGCCGCCGAGCTCGAGCTCCACGGGGATCGGGCGCTTGGCCGCCTCGGCCATGACCTTGCGGCCCGTGGCGACCGAACCGGTGAAAAAGATCTTGTCGACGGCGGCGCGCGTCAGCGCCGCGCCGGTCGTCCCGTCGCCCTGCACCACCTCGACGACGCCGCGCGGCAACCCGATGCGGCGGAAGATCTCGTCGATGATCTCGCCGGTGATCGGCGTGACCTCCGAGGGCTTGAGCACGACGGTGTTGCCCGCGATCAGCGCGCTCAGCACCGGGACCATCGCGAGCTGGAACGGGAAGTTCCACGGCGAGATCACGCCCACCACGCCGAGCGGGAAGCTCTCGACGTAGCTCGCCTTGCCGGGGAACAGGATGGAGGTCGAGACGCGCTTGCGCGCGAGCGTCTCCTTCGCGGTCTTCTTGTAGTGATCGATGAAGAGCGGGACGCTCATCAGCTCGGTCAGGAGCGAGTCGACGAGCGGCTTGCCCGTGTCCTCGCTGATGCGGCGCGCGTACTCCTCGCCGTGCGTGCGCACGACGTCCTTGATGCGCCCGAGCATGCGGAGCCGGTCCTCGAGGCGCGTGTCGCGCCAGGTCGGGAACGCCTCGCGCGCGCGCGCGACCGCGGCGTCGACGCCCGCGGCGGAGGTGATGGGGAACGTGCCGAGGAGCTCGCCCGTGACCGGGCTGCGCTTCTCGATGACGGCCGCCGCGGAGCCGTTGCCCTTGTCCCCCTGGGTCGCTTGCATGACGTCGCGATTCTGCGCCGGGGCGGAACGGGGCGCCAGGCGCTAGACTCGGCGGCATGTACCGCGAGCCCGCGCCGCCGAGTCGAGCCGTCGAGCTCGAGCACCTCGCGCCGCGCCGGTGGTGGCGGAGCGGGGACGACGCGCTCGAGCTCCTCGGCGGGCGCGTGATCGTCTCGCCGCTCGGGTACGCGAGCCTCGACGGCGCGCGGCGCGTGCGCTTCGTCGCGGGCGACGCGGACGCGCGCTTCGAGGAGCTCGACCCGGCGAGCGGGCTGACGCTGCGCAGCGTCCGCGCGCGCACGCACCTCCCGCGACCCGACGCGCAACTGCGCGATCCTCGCGCGGTGTGGCACGCGCAGGTGATCGGGCGCCCGCGCGCGTGCGTCTGCCTCGCGGGCCGCCCGCCGCGGGCGGAGCCGGAGCCGCGCATGGTGCGCCTCCTCGCGTTCGACGAGGGCGTCCTCGTGGTGCGGGTCGCGCCCGACGGCCGCGACGCGGGCGACACGTGGCACGCGCGCGGCGACCAGGCGCTGCGCCAGCTCGCGCGCGAGCTCGGCGATCACGTCGGGACGCTGCGCCGCGGCGATCGCCTGCGTCCGTGGCGCCGCGAGGACGCGTGGAGCGCACCCTCGCGCCCCGGCCGGCTGTGACTCAGCGCTCGCGCAGGACCCACACGGTCTGCGCGGGGATGCTCGCGCCGAGCACGCCCGAGGCGACCTCGCCGACGTCGGCGTCCGTGATCTCGTCGTGCGCGGCGCCCCACGGGACGGCGACCGCGATCGCGGCCTCGGCCCGCGCGTAGTTGGCGATCACGAGGCGATCGCCGTCGGGGTGGCGGCGCCAGTACACGAGCTGGCTGCGCGCGCTGCCGAGGCGCTGGTACGTGCCGGTCCGCAGCGCGGAAGTCTCGTTGCGCAGGCGGATGAGGCGCCGGTAGTGCTCGAGCATCGAGCCAGGGTCGCCGAGCTGGGCCTCGACGCTCCGCGCGCCGTGGTCGGGCGCGAGGGCGAGGAAGGGTGTGCCCGTCGTGAACCCCGCGGTCGGCGTCGCGTCCCACTGCATCGGCGTGCGGGCCGAGTCGCGGCTGTCGACAATCACGCCGGTGCCGCCGCGCATCGCGAGCTCCTCGCCGTAGTAGACGAAGGGCACGCCTGGCAGCGTGAGCAGCGTGCCCGCCATCACGCGGAGCGCGCCCGGATCGTCGTCGACCGCCTCCGTCGCGCGCACGAGGTCGTGGTTGCCGAGCACGGGGCAGAACGCGCCGCGCGGCGGCGTCGCCGCGGCGAGGGCGTCGAACGCCCGCCCGAGCCCCGAGGCGTTCTCGCTCGCGGCCGCGATGGAGAAGAGCGTGGCCTCCGCGAGCAGGAACCCCATCTGCAAGACGTCTTCCTCGAGATAGTTCGCGAGCTCCTCGGGGCTCGCCAGGATCTCGCCGACCATCGCCGCGTCGTGCTCGTCGGTCACCGCGCGGAGCGCGCGCAGGAACTCGAAGGTCCCCGGGCGGTGCACGCAGACCGGGAGGTCCTCGTCGTAGCGATACGGGACGTCGAGGCGGAAGCCGTCCGCGCCGCGCTCGAGCCAGAACCGCGCCACGTCGAGGAGCGCGGTCCGCATCTCCGGCACGTCGAAGTTCAGGTCCGGCTGCGCCGGGTAGAACTGGTGGAAGTAGTACTGCCCCCGCACGTCGTCGAGGGTCCAGCGGACCACGCCGAACGGGCCCGACGCGCCCTCGCACGCGAGCCCCTCGGCGTCGGACCACACAAACCAGTCACCGCGCGGCGAGCTCGGGTCGGCGCGCGACTCCTGGAACCACGCGTGCTCGCGCGAGGTGTGGTTGAACACGAGGTCGAGGTAGACGCGCAAGCCGCGGGCGTGCGCCGCGTCCGCGAGCGCGTCGAAGTCGGCGAGCGCGCCGTAGTCGGGGTGCACGTCGACGTAGTCGGCCACGTCGTAGCCGCTGTCGGCGAGCGGGGAGGGGAAGATCGGCATGAGCCAGAGCCCCGTGACCCCGAGGTCCGCGAGGTAGTCGAGCCGCGAGGTCAGCCCGGCGAGGTCCCCGATTCCGTCGCCGTCCGAGTCCTGGAACGAGCGGACCCAGAGCTCGTAGAACACGGCCTGGCGGTGCCAGCGATCGTCCGCGACGAACGGCGGGGGCTCCCCCGCGTCCTCGACCGCGACCGCGCCGTCGGCCCCGGCGTCCGCGCCGCCCGCGTCGGCGATGGGCTCGCCGTCGCAGCCCGCGAGCAACGCGAGCGCGATGATGAGCACGCGCTGCCTCACGGCGCCACGCTCACCTGCTCCTCGCGGAGCAGCTCGAGGATCGACTGCACCTCGGGGGTCGGCACGCCCTCGGCCGCCTCGAGGATCGCGTGGAGCTCGCCCGCGACGCGGCGCGCCTCGCGCACTCGCTCGCGGAGCTGGCTCGGTGAGAGCACCTCGTCGCCGAGGTGGACGCCGTCGTCCTCGACGCGCAGGCGCAACGTGTCTTGCGATTCATCGACCTCCGGTGCCTCGTCGCCCGCGGCCTCGCGGCGGATCTCGCGGCGGTCCTCCCACTCGTCGATCGCGCGCTCCCCGAGCTCGCGCGTCGCGGTCCCGACCTCGTCGCCGAGCTCCTGCGCCGGCTCGGTCGCCGCGATGCGCAGGGTGTGCTCGAAGAGCGTGTAGCGCCCGATCGGCACGAAGAAGTAGACGCTCAGCACGACCACGAGGCCGACGAGCCAGAGGAACGCGTTGATCGCCTTTCGCATGGGACGCCCCGATCGACCTCTATCATGCGAGGGCCGGGCCCCGACAGAAAGCGAGCACTCGGTCCGCCGTCTCGTCGGGGCGCTCGGTCGGGAAGTCGTGCCCCGCGCCGCGCACCCACGCGAGCGAGGCGTTCGGCAAGCGCGCCGCGAGCCGCTCGCTGTTCACCGGCGGCATGAGGAGATCCTCGTCGCCAGAGAGCACGAGCGTCGGGTGCGCGAGGTGCGGGAGCAGGCGCCACGCGTCGTGCCGCGCGCCCGCCGCGACCTGCCCGAGCAGCCCGCGCGTGCTGCGCGGCTCGGAGAGCGCGATCTGGGTCCACACGTCCACGATGTCGGGCCGCGCCGCGAGGAAGCCCGGCGTCAGCACCCAGCGCGCGTTCGTGGCCTGCGCGTCGCGCGGGCTCATGCGCGCGGTCGACGCGAGCGCGAGCGCGGCCGCGGGGGAGAGCTTCTGCGCCCCGCGCCCGCCCGGCGTCGTGCACGCGAGCACGAGGTGCCCCACCCGGTGCGGGTGCCGCAGGGCGAGCTCCTGCGAGATCATCCCGCCGAGCGAGATCCCGAACACGTCCGCGCGCTCGACCCCGCTCGCCGCGAGGACGCGCGCCGCGTCGTCGGCCATGTCCGCGGTGGTCCAGAAGAGCGGCGGCGTGTCGCTGCGGCCGACCCCGCGGTTGTCGAACACGAGCACGCGGCGCTCGCGCTCGAGGCGCGTGCGGAAGTCGAGCCAGTAGCTCGCCGAGCGCCCGAGGCCGCGCACGAGCAGGAGCGGGGGCGCGTCCACGGGCCCCGCGAGCTCCCAGTAGAGCCGGCCGCCGTCGGGGCGGCGCGCGAAGCCCGAGATCACGGACATGCGCAGCCCCAGCTCTCGGGGAGCTGCGGGCACATCGCCCGAGCCAGCGCGACGTGGCCCTCCCGGTTCGGGTGGATGCGGTCGAAGCCGCGGAGCTCCGATCGCAAGAAGTGTTGCGGGGCGGTCGCGAG
>JAYRVK010001080.1:0-3264 GCA_041918555.1 Sandaracinaceae bacterium | reverse complement strand
GGCGCCGCTGCGGAACAGTCCGTCGTGGGGCGCGCGGGCGCCGAAGCGGAACGGCGGGGTCTGCTCGGGGGTGTGCGCGGGCCCGTAGATGTTGCCCTCGGGCGAGAGCGTGAAGCTGAGGTTCGTCGCGGGCGTCGCGATCTCCTTGAGCACGATGTGATCGCGCAGGCCCGGGAGGTGCTGCTCCGCGAGCTCGAGGTAATTCTCCGCGATCTGCTCCTTGAAGGCCTCGTACTCCTCGCCGCGCTTCATGGTCTTTTCGCCGAACCATCGCGCGAACGGCTCCGAGCGACAGAGCGTCACGAGCTCGACGGTCTGCATGCCCGCGGGCGCGAGGCCTCCGTCGGGATCCTTGTTCGTCGGCACCGTAAGGAAGAACGAGCCCGCGGCGTCCTCGAGCGCGGCGTCCGAGTACATCCGATCGATGTCGACGTCGCCGTAGCTCCAGACGTTCGCGCTCCCGACCTTGCTCGTGTCGAGCGCGCCGTCGACGCCCATGAAGATCACGATCGAGCCGTACGAGTGCTCGGTCCGCGCGAGCTTCTTCTTCAGGCGCCGGCCGAGGTGCTCGAGGCCGACGAGGTCGTAGGTCGTCGTCGCCTGCGCGTTCGAGATGACCGTGCTGCCGCGGTAGGTCTTGCCGTCGGCGGTGCGCACGCCGGTGGCGCGGCCGCCGTCGGTGAGGATCTTCTCGACGCGCGCGTTGCGGTGCATCTCCGCGCCCTCGGCCTCGAGCGCCTCGACGAACGCGTCGCGCAGCGCGCCGCTCCCGCCGTGCGGGAAGTACGCGCCGCCCGCGTAGTGGGTGAGCACGCCCATGTGCATGATCGCGGAGACGCGCGAGGGCGGCAGGCCGAGATCGCCGCACGGCCCGGAAAGCACGGCCTTGAGGACCGGATCCTCGAAGTGGTGATCGAGCAGCTGCGCGAGCGTCGCGCGCCCCCAGCGCACCACGCGCGGCACCGTACGGACGAGCGAGAGCACGTCCTTCGCGCCCCGCACGCGCGGCGCGGTCTTGAGCGTGAAGTCGACGTCGCGCAGCAGCGCGAAGAAGCGATCGAGCCCCGCGCGCTCGCGCGGGAAGTCCGCCGCGAGCCGATCTCTGAAGCGATCGAGCCCCACGCAGTTCTTCACCGAGTAGCCGGGGAAGACGTAGTGATCGAAGCCGTCGGGATCGAGCTCGGTGAACGTCGCGTGCTCGAGCCCGAGCTTGTCGAGGAGGTGCCGGAACGCGCCGCCGGGGCCCGCCTCGCCGACGTAGTGGATGCCCGGATCGAAGTGGAAGTGCTTGCGCGCGAACGGGTTGGTGTACCCGCCGAATTGCTTTCCCGCCTCGAGGACCAGGACCGAGCGCTTCTCGCGCGCGCAGGTGAGGGCCGCGGTCAGCCCGCCGATGCCGGACCCGATCACGATGACGTCGTAGTGCTCGCTCATCTCCGTCTCCTCGCCTCGTGCGCTTTGATCAGCGCGTCGGTCATCGATCGCAGCAACGCCTCGGCGTCTCGCCCCATCGCGAGCTTGCCGGCCAGGTGCAGGGTCGCGACGCCGTGGATGCCGGCCCACATCGTGTGCGCGAGCTCGTTCGGCTCGCCGGCGAGCGCGCCCGCCGCGACGGCCTCGCGCACCACGTCGAAGACGACGGACCACGCGGCGCCGCCGGCCTCGCCGACGAACGGGTACTCGTCCGGGTGCGGCTGCCCCATCTCGAAGATCACGGTGAACGCCGCCGCGTGCTCGACCGAGAAGTCGAAGTAGGCGCGCGCGAGGATCCGCACGCGCGCGATCGGATCGGTCGCGCCCACGAGCCGCTCGCGCAGGAACGCCTCGAAGCGCCGGAACCCGTCCGCGCGCACGAGCGCGAAGATCTCGGGCTTGCCGGAGAAGTACCGATACGGGGTCGCGTGCGAGCAGCCGAGCTCCTTCGCGAGCGCGCGGAGCGTGAAGCCCTCGTAGCCTTCCTCGACGAAGAGCCGCATCGCCACGTCGGAGACGCGCTGGCGAAAGCCCTCGACTTGCTCGTCGGTGAGGACGGGGCGGCCCATGACGGGCAATCGTTTACGACGTTAAATAAACAGCGTCAAGGAAAGACTCGGCGGCTCGAGGTGAACCCTGCGGGTCGATCGCGGTGGGAGGAGAGGAGAAGGAGAGGGGAGGAGGGTGCGCGCCGCTTTCGCGGCCGCGCGACTGCGCCGCGATCCCCTCCTCGAACCCTCCTCGCCTCCTCGTCTCCCAGTCTCCCGGCGGATCTCGCTCGAACGTCGGCGCGGGCGTCGAGCGGGATGCTCGAGGGATCAGGCGGTCGGCTCGCGCAGGCCGTGCTCCTCGATCTTGCGGAGCAACGTCTTGTGCGGGATCGAGAGCAGCCTCGCCGCGCGCTTGGCGTCGCCCTCCGCGCGGCCGAGCGCCTCGCGCAAGAGGCGTTGCTCGTGCGCGGCGAGCTCGGCGCGCAGGTCGATCGCGCCCGCCTCTTCGGCGATCGCGGGCCGCGCGGGCTGGAGCTCGGTCGGGAGATCCTCGACGCGGACCTTCTCCGCGGTGCATGCGACGACCGCGCGCTCGATCGCGTTGCGGAGCTCGCGCACGTTCCCGGGCCAGCGGTACGCGTGGAGCGCGGCCCGCGCCGCGTCGTCGATCCCGCGCACCCGCGCGCCGCCGCCGATCGAGGCCTCCTCGAGGAAGCGATCGATCAGCGGGTCGAGGTCGCCGGGCCGCTCGCGGAGCGGCGGGACGTGGATGCGGATGCCGTCGAGGCGGAAGAGCAGGTCGCGGCGGAACCTCCCCTCGCCGGCCAGCGCGGCGGGGTCCGCGTGCGTGGCCGCGACGATGCGCGCGTCGATCGGGAGGTCCTCGTCCCCGCCGAGCCGCCGGATCACCTGCGTCTCGATCGCGCGGAGCAAGGCGCCTTGCGCCTCCTCGCCGAGCTCGCCGACCTCGTCGAGGAAGAGCGTCCCGCCCTTGGCCTTGGCGAGGAGGCCGTCCTTGGCCTCCGTCGCGCCCTCGAACGCGCCGGCCTCGTGGCCGAACAGCGCGCTCGCGAGGTACGCGTCGGGCATCGCCGCGCAGTTGACGACGAGCATCGGTCCGTCGGCGCGCGGGCCGCGGCGGTGGATCGCCTGCGCGATGACCTCCTTGCCGACGCCCGTCTCGCCGGTGACGAGCACGGGGATCCGCGAGCGGGACACGCGCTCGAGGAGCTCCTCGAGCTCGATCATCTTCGGGTCGGCGAAGATCGGCTCGCCCGCCGCGACGAGCGCGTCGTGCGCG
>JAYRVK010001079.1:0-1718 GCA_041918555.1 Sandaracinaceae bacterium | reverse complement strand
TCCGCGAGCGCATGGTCGCGCTCGACGATCGGATCGCGCCGCTCGCGGGGCGCGCGGCCGCGCTCTCGAACGAAGGCTGGGGCCTCTTGCTGCGGACCGGGAACGACAAGAGCCACCTCGCGCGGCAGATCGAGCGCTACGCGGACGTCTACACGTCGCGGGTCTCGAACCTCCTGGCGCTCACGCCCTTCGTCTACCTGCGCTCCCCGCGCGGGAGCCTCCCCCACGACCCGAGCAGCTGAGCGTGCGCTACGTCGAGGCGCGAGGCGATCGCATCGAGGTGCGCGAGTCGGCGCGCGACCGGCTCGTCGTGGGCGCGCTGTTCCTCTTCGTCTTGCCGTGGATCGTGGCGGGCGCGGGCTGGCTCGGGTTCGCGCTCCTCGCGGGCGCGGACCGCGACCCGTGGGCGCTGCTCTGCGTCGCGGTGGGGGTCGGGCTCGGTTGCCTCGCCCCCGCGCTCTACGGCCTCGTGACGATGGCGACCGCCTCGCGCCGCGCCCGCGCGCGCGCCGTCACGATCGACCTCGGTGAGCGCACCCTCCAGCGCGCCGGCGGCAGCGCCGAGGTGTACCGCCGGCCCGACGCCGTCCGGGTCGCGCGGTCGGGCCTCACGGGCTGGTCGCTCCGGCTCGAGGGTGATGAATCGCACGTCTTGTTGCGGGGCGTGCCCCACGGCTCGGGGCGCGCCCTGGCGGAGGCCGCCGACGCGCTCGCGGAGAAGCTCGGCGTCGACGCGAAGGTCCCCGCCGCGGCGCGCACGGCCTTCGGCCTCGTGCCGCACGACGAGGACGTGTGGGCGGCCCTCTGCTACGCGCCGCTCGACGGGGTGAACCTCCTCTACTCGATGCTCGCGCTCCTGGGCTCGGGGCACCCGCGCCTGCGCTTCGCGGCCAAGCAGAGCCTCGTGCTCCTCGCGCTCGAGGCCGTGCTCGGGCTCGGCCTCGCCGGCTGCCTCGGGGTGCCCCTCGCGATCGCCGCGGCGCCGGTCGGGCTCAAGGCCGTGGCGTTCCTCTGCCCCTTCACGGTCTTCACGCTCCTGCGCGTCGCGATCCGCATGACGGCCGCGATCCGCGCGTACCGCAAGACCCCGTGGATGATGCCGTGGCTCGCGCCGGTCGTGCGCCGCCGCGCGCCGGAGCGCCCGCACGCGAAGTGATCGTCAGCGCGCGAGCACGCCCTGCACGGCGCCGTAGTCGAACAGGGCCACCCCCGCGAGCTGGCCGTCGAGCGCGTCGCGCAGCGCCGCGTCGAGCTCCGCCGGCGAGTGCTGCGCGAGCCACGGCCGCATGTGCGCGTCGCCGCGCGCGTACACGATCGGCCAGATCGCGACGCGGCCGGCGAAGTAGCCGTGCCGCGCGCGGTGGCTCCGCAGGCCCTCGCCCCAGTCGAGCGCGTCGCGCGGGTCGGCCACGGCGACGCTGAGGTACACGCGGTCGACGTGCGCCGCGATCCACTCCGCCTCCTCGGCGCTCGGGTAGCCGAGGTAGCAGCCGATCCAGCCGCCCGGCCTCGCGGCGCGCATCGCCGTCAACATGTCTTGCAATACTCCGAAGCTCGCGGCGCGCTCGTCCGGCGGGACGTTCCAGTACTCGTGCTCCGTCACCCAGCCGGCGAAGGGCGCGTCGGCGTGGTCGCGCTCGAAGCCCGCGAGGTCCGCGACGCGGTCGAGGCCCGAGACGGGGGCGACCGCGTCGACGCCCCGCGCGCGCGCGGCGGCG
>JAYRVK010001078.1:0-7109 GCA_041918555.1 Sandaracinaceae bacterium | reverse complement strand
TTCCTCGAGCGCCACGCCGCGCTGGCGCGGGCAGAGGGTGTGGCTTCGTCGCTCGTCGTCGAGGACGGCAACGCCGTCGTCTGGGACGGGCGCGTGGTCGCGTACGACGGCAGGGTCCCCGCGGGCCGCGTCCACATCGACGGCGCTCCGATCGGCCCGGAGGCGCTGCGCGACCGGCGGGCGCTCGCGCAGTCGGGCATCGCCTTCGTCGCGGTGCCCTGGGCCGAGCGAGGCCGCCTCGCGCCGGTCGTCGCGCTCCGGGGCCTCGTGGAGCTCGCCGAGCTCGAGGAGCTCGAGACCGACGGCGCCCGCGCCGTGGCCGACGCGATCGAGGAGCTGCCGGCGCTGCGCCGCCACGATCCCGCGGACGTGCGCGAGACGGCGCGCATGGCGATCCGGCGCTTCGTGCGCAAGGAGCTGGGCAGGATGCCCCAGGCCGTCGCGGTGGTGGTGGAGGCGAGCAGATGACGGAGCCGAGGGGCAGGAGCAGCTGGGACGAGTACTTCATGAACATCGCGCGCGAGGTGGCGACGCGGGCGACCTGCGATCGCAAGCACGTGGGCGCGGTGATCGTCCGCGACAAGACCATCCTCGCGACCGGCTACAACGGGAGCCTGCGCGGGCTGCCGCACTGCGACGAGGAGGGGCACCTGATGGAGGACGGCCACTGCGTGCGCACGGTGCACGCCGAGGCCAACGCGATCCTCCAGTCGGCCAAGCACGGCGTGCGGATCGAGGCGGGCTACATCTACACGACGGCGAGCCCCTGCTTCCCGTGCTTCAAGCTGATCGCCAACGCGGGCCTCACGCGCATCGTCTTCGGCGAGTTCTACAGGGATCAGCGCATCTTCGAGTTCGGGGCCCGGCTGGGCATCGAGCTCGTCAAGCTGGGCTGACCCCGCCTTTCCCAGTATACTGGCGGGGCCCCATGGGGTCGTCGCAGCCGCTCCTCGATCCTCTCGTAGGTTCGAGGATTGGTCGGTACGTCGTCCAGGCCAGGATCGGCGAGGGCGGGATGGGGACGGTGTATCGCGCCGAGCAGACGCCGCTCGGGCGCCCGGTGGCCCTCAAGGTCATCCATCGGGCCTTCGTGTCGGACCCGAAGGTCGTCTCCCGCTTCCTGCGCGAGGCGAAGATCGCCTGTCAGCTTACCAATCCCCACACGGTGACGATCTTCGACTTCGGCAACGAGGAGGGGGTCCTGTACCTGGCGATGGAGCTCCTGCAGGGCCAGAGCCTGCACGAGCGGCTCTGTCGCGGCCCCGTCGAGCCCGTCCGCGCCGCAGAGATCGCCGCGCAGGTCTGCCGCTCGCTCACCGAGGCGCACAAGAAGGGGATCATTCACCGCGACCTGAAGCCGGACAACATCTTCTTGTCCTCGGCGGACGACGGGGCGCTGCTGTGCAAGGTGCTCGACTACGGCCTCGCACGCGTGATGTCGAGCGACGAGTCGCCGGGAGGCATCCAGGCGACGCTGACGCAGATCGGTACGATCGTCGGAACGCCGATCTACATGTCCCCGGAGCAGGCGCGCGGCAAGAAGCTCGATGCGCGCACGGACCTGTACTCGATGGGCGTCG
Organism: Sandaracinaceae bacterium; assembly: GCA_041918555.1. Classification (GTDB taxonomy): domain Bacteria; phylum Myxococcota_A; class Polyangia; order Polyangiales; family Sandaracinaceae; genus JACKEC01. Next base: position 5,529 of record JAYRVK010001078.1, on the reverse strand, counting down.
TGCTCTTCGAGATGCTCTCGGGCGTCGCGCCCTTCCTCGACGAGGACGCCGTGGTCGTGCTCGGCAAGCACATCCGCGATCCGGTCCCCCGCATCGCCGAGACGGGCGCGCGCGTCGCGCCGCCCGCAGCCCTGCAGGTCCTGGTCGACAAGCTCCTCGAGAAGGAGCCCTCGAAGCGCCCGCCGGACGCGGCGTGGGTGTTCCAGGAGCTGCGCGCCTACCTGGCGCAGGTGGCCGGCCGCAGCACGCGGCTGCCGGCGATCGAGGAGACCTCACCGCCCGTGCACGCGCCGGACGCTCCGCCCCCGCGCATCTCTCCGCCCGACGCGGCGAGCGGCGTGCAACCGCGCATGGACGAGGCCCCGGCGTCGGACGCCGACCGCGAATGGGAGGTGGCGACCGAGACGGAGTCGCGCCGCTCGCGCGCCGCTGCCGCCGTGGCCGCCCCGCCGCAGGCGATGGCGCTGCACCCGACCCTGCAGATGGAGTCCCCCGAGTCCGTGGCGCTGTCCGAGGCGCCGACGACCGTCCCCGTGGCCCCACGGCGGTCCGCGCCGGCGCCGACCCGCCCGCCCTCGGGGCCCCCGGGGACCGCGCCGGGACCGTCCCTGACGACGACGCCGTCTCCCGTCGAGCTCGACGCGCTCGCGCCGACCTCGCTCGTCCTGTGGCGAGCCCACGACCCGATGCGGCACCCGGTGCTCTCCGCCGTCGACACGCGGGCCGTCCCTCCCGAGCGCGTGTTCGCGTGGCCTGGCGCGGGCGACTCGACCCCGCGATGGGGAATCGTCCCGTACAACCTCGGCGACGTGCTGGCCCTGCGCTACCCGAACGGCCCGGACACGCCCCGCTCACCGGCGGGCTGGACCGTGATGCTCGCGAGCGACGAGGGCGCGTCGGCCTCGGACCAGTGGCACCTCCAGCGAGCGGGGCCCGGCGCGACGTTCGACGTCGACGCCTACCTCGCGGGAGGCGGCTACTGGGAGTCGCGGGACGGCGCCCTGCCGGCCGAGCTCGCCGCGGCGTTCGACGGGGCCCGTGCGCTGCTCGAGGGGACCGGCCTCACGCTCGGGGAGGTCCGCGTCCACGACCTCCGGGGCTTCCTGCGCGAGCGGTTCTCGGTGGTCGAGAGCGTGGGCTCGAACGACTTCGCGGAGCTCTTCCGGCTGAGCGCGGGCGCGACCCGTCCGTCGGTCCACGTCTTCTTCGTCCGGTACATCGGCGGCGCGCTCGGCGTCGCCTCCGCGATCGCCGGCGCGCAAGGGATGCCGGGCACCGGCGGGAGCGGCGTCGTCGTCGCCGTGGACGCGACCCCCGACGAGCTCCTGCCGATCGTCGTGCTCCACGAGATCGGCCACTTCGCGGGCCTCTTCCACACGACGGAGCTCGACGGGAGCGTGTTCGAGCCCCTCACCGACACGCTGGTCTGCCCGCGCGACCGCGACGCCGACCGCGACGGGCTCCTCGTCGCCGAGGAGTGCGCGGGCGCGGGCGCCGACAACTTCATGTTCTGGGCCGGAAGTAGCGGGCGCACGACCGCACAGCAGGTGGAGATCCTGCGCGGCGCGATGTACGTGCGCTGAGCTTCCGAGGGGGCTGCGCGCCTCGTCCGAACGCGCTGGCGCGCTTTCGCTCCCCACGCTCCGCGTGGGGACCCCCTCGGCCGACGGCCGGCGCTGCGCGCCGGCCTGGCCTCGATCGATTCATCAGACCCTCTGAGCCTCCCCGCGACGACTGGCGGGACTATGATCGCCGGGTCCATGAGCCCCGCGCGCGTCGCCGTCGTCAGCCTCCACAGCCACGACGACCGCTCGTTCCTCGACGACCGCATCCTCGCGCTCGTCGCGGGCGACCTGCGCGCGGACGGCGTCGACGCGGACCTCGTGGTCGCCTCGCTCGCGAAGGACGGCGCGCTCGAGGCGCTCGCGGAGGCGCTCGCGCCCTACTCCGCCATCGTCTACGAGCGCGTGTGGGATCCGCGAGTCGTCGAGGCGCTGCGCGCGCACATGCGCGGCGCGGTCTTCGTCTCGTGCGAGGGCGAGCACGCGCTCGTGGACCCTCCCGCCGACTACGTGTGCGCGGGCGACCTGCGCGCGACGGTGCCGGCGCTGATCGCGCACCTCGCGGGCGACGGACCGCTCCCCCACCGGGTCCGCGCGCGCGGCGCGGACGGCGTGTGGATCGAGGGCCTCGGCAAGACCACCGCGCGCGAGGCGTTCACCCCGGTCCTCGCGCCGATCGTGGTCGGCGCGGACGCGCCGCGCGCCCCTCGAACCTTCTCGATCGAGGGCAACGCCGGTTGCCCGTACGGGAGCGACGCGCGGGAGAGCCCCGTGTACGCGGGCGCGGTCATCCCCGATGGCTACGGGCGCGGCTGCGCGTTCTGCACGACGGGCAACCGCAGCGAGGCCTCACCCCCGGATCGTACGCTGCAAAAGGTATTGACGCAGCTCCGCTACGTGCGCCGCGAGGCCCCCGGGCTCGCGCACCTCGTGCTGAAGGACCAGAACCCGTTCGGCTGGCTCACCGAGCTGGTGGAGCAGTGCGCCGCCGAGAGGCTCGGGGGGTTCACGCTCCTGCTCGAGACGCGCGCGGACTGGATGCTCCGGAACGCGCGGCGCTTCGAGCGCGCGCTCGAGGTCGCGGGCACGACGGACGTGCGCCTCGCGCCGTTCCTCGTCGGGATCGAGAGCTTCTCGCCGCCCGAGCTCGACCGGTTCCACAAGGGGACCACCGCGGAGGCGAACGAGGCGTTCCTCCGCCAGCTCTTCGCGTGGGAGCGCGCGTACCCCGCGCTCGATCTGTCGCACGCGGCGTTCGGGTTCGTGCTCCTCACGCCGTGGACGCGGATGGACGATCTCTGGCGCAACCTCGAGGCCGTGGAGCGCACCGGCTTCGACCGCCTCCGCGGGCACCTCCTCGTCTCGAAGGCGCGCCTCTACCCCGACACCGCGCTCTACTACCTCGCGGCGCGCGACGATCTCCTCGTCGCGGAGCACGCGCGCGCGAGCGCGGACAACGCAGCCCGCTACGGCTACTTCCCGGAGGCGCCCTGGCGCTTCGCGGATCCCGAGGTCGCGCGCTTCGCCGAGGTCGCGGCGGAGCTCACCGCCCGGCACGGGGGCCGGGACCAGGCGCGGCTCTGGCGCGTTCTCCTGACGGCCTTCCGCGGCGCGGCGCGACCCGAGGACGTGACCGCGGACCTCGTCGAGGCGCGCCTCGCGCGCCCCAGCCCCGACGCGGTGCGCGCCCGCTTCGCGCGGCTCGTGCGGCCGCTCTCGCTCGAGCGGGAGTTCGCGGACGGATGGCGCTTCGGCGCGCTGGCCTTGCGCCCGCGCGGGCTGACGGTCGCGCTCGAGCACCCGACCGAGGGCGCGGTGTCGCTCGCGATCGAGCCGCGCTCGGGCGGGCCGCGGTACGCGCGCTCGCGTCACTACGACTTGCGCCATGCAGGCACCGCCCTCAGCAGGCCGCAGGACCGGGCGCTCCGCGCCGTCTGCGCGGCGATCGCGGAGAACGATCGGTGAAGGGCGCGCGCGACGCGGTGGTGCGCCTCGGTGCGGCGTGCGACCTCGGCTGCGCGCTCTGCGAAGGGACGGGCCCCGCGCGCACGCGCGACCCGCTCGTCGTCGCGGCGCGGGGCGGCGGCCGGCTCACGGTCCGCGGCGGCGCGGAGGAAGCGCGCGCCCTCCTCGACGCGGCGCGCGGCTGGCGCGAGGTGGTGCTGCACACCCACGGCGCGCCGCTCGGCGACGCGCGGCCGAGCGCCGTCCTCGTGCCGCTCTTCTCGCACGTCGACGCCGTCCACGACCGGATCGCCGGCGAGGGCTCCCTCGCGCGCGCCCTCGACGCGCTCGGCGCCTACGGCGCGGCGGGCGTCCGCGTGGAGGTGGAGCTCCCGCTCCTGCCGCGGCGGCTCGCCCACCCCCTCTCGATCCTCCGGCGCGCCCGCGCCGCGACCGACACGCTCGCCCGCGCGCGCTTCGTCGTCGCGCGCGGGGACGTCCCGTCGGTCCTCGCGCCGCCCGCGTGGTCCGAGGGCGGGCCGCTCCTCGCCGAGGCGCTCGCGTGGTGCCGCGACGCCCGAGTCGAGGCCCGCGTGGCCCGCGACGACGGCATCCCGTTCTGCGCGCTCCCGGCGAGCCCCGAGGCGTTCCGCTTCGATCCGCGCCGCGCCCGCCCGCCGGCTCGCGGCTGCGCGCGGACCGGGCCGTGCGAGGCGTGCGCGTGCAAGGAACATTGCGCCGGCGTCGCCGCATCGTACGCGCGCGCCCACGGGACGCGGGACCTCGCGCCCTTCGCGGCGCGGCCCGCGCGGCTCTACGACCAGGGCACCACGCCGCGGCGCGCGTGGACGGACCGCGAGCGCGCGTCCGCCAAGCGCACGGGGCTGCTCGTCCTGCGGCCCACCGTGAACTGCAACCAGGACTGCCTCTTCTGCAGCGCCAACGAGACGTCCGACCAGGTGTGGGAGCGCGGTGACGCGATGCTCGCGCAGATCGCGCGCGCGGCTCGGCGCAGCGTCGAGCGGCTCGCGTTCGGGGGGGGGGAGCCGACGCTCGCGCGCGAGCTCCCCGCGTGGATCCGGGCCGCCCGCGAGCTCGGGATCGAGGAGGTCGAGCTCGTCACCAACGGCGTCCTCCTCGATCGCGAGGCGCGCGTCACCGCCCTCGCCGACGCCGGGCTGACCCACGCCTTCGTCTCGCTCCACGCGCACGACGAGCGGCTCTCGCGCCAGCTCACGCAGAAGGTCGGTGACTTCGAGCGCACCGTCGCCGCGATCCGCCTCCTCGATGCGGCGGGCGTGAAGACCGCGGTCAACCACGTGATCACGACGCGGAATTTCCGCCACGTGCCGGACTTCGTGCGCTTCGTCCGCGCGCGCTTCGAGGGCCGCGTCGCCATCTCGCTCGCGTTCGTGACGCCGCAGTACAAGGCGCTCGAGCACCTCGAGCTCGTGCCGGCGATGCGCGAGGTGCGGCCGTACGTGCAGGCCGCGCTCGCGGAGGCGCTCGCGCTCGATCAACCGGTCTGGGTCGGCGCGCGGCAAGGCCTCCCGCCCTGCCAGCTCGGGCCGTTCCGCGCGTGGTCGGACGTGCTCGAGCACGCGGACGCGGGGCGCTCGGAGGACGCGCCGCAGAAGGTGCGGGGCCCGGGCTGCGACCGCTGCCGGTACACCGAGGTCTGCACCGGCGTGTGGCGCCCCTACGCGGAGCGGCACGGGACCGACGAGCTCGCCCCGATCGAGGGTCCGCCGCTCAGCGGGCGGGAGCGCGTGGCGATCGCGGCGCTCAAGAGCGAGCGCTGGGGCCTGCCGCCGAGCGCGCTCGACGCGCTGCCGGACTTCCTGCGCGATCGCGACGCCGAGCGCGCGCTCGTCGCGCCCGCGCCGGCGCCGCCGCCCGACCCCACGTTCGCTCCGGCGCGCACGCGCCCGCTGCGCGTGGCGCTCCTCGGATCCGGGCGCCGCGCGCGCGCGATCGCCGCCGCGCTTCGCGAGCTCGAGGGGCTCGTCCTCGACGACGCCGG
>JAYRVK010001077.1:0-21531 GCA_041918555.1 Sandaracinaceae bacterium | reverse complement strand
CATCGCCCTCGACCGCGCGCGCGATCTGAACTTCGACTCCACCGCCGACAGCGCGGGGCTCTTCTTCAGCGCGTACATGTTCCACACGCGCGACACGCTGCGGCAGAGCGTGCTCGACTGGATGCAGGCGACGCGCATCGTGCGGAGCTGGCACGGCCGGCCGGGCGTGGAGGATCCGCGCTGGACCCCCGCCGCGGTGGCCGCGCGCGACGACGGCGCGCCGATCGACTTCGACGGCGACGTGGACGGAGACGGCGACGTGGACGCCGCCGGGGACTTCGACGGCGACGGCGTCCCGGACCTCGGCGGCTGGAGCGTCGGCTACGGCCAGTGGGGCAGCTCACTCGGCGGGATCGTCTCGATGCTCCACACGGGGGTCGAGCCCGCGATCGATCGGGCGGCCCCCGTCAGCGGCGGCGGCGGCCTCTTCGACATCGGGATGCGCACGAGCCTCGGCACCGCGCGGCACCCGATCTGGCTCCGCGTGATCGGGCCGATCGTGGCCAGTCGCACCTCGGGCGGGCGCGACGCGCAGACCGCGTGCGAGGCCGGCCAGCGCTCGATCTTCTTCCGCCTGCCGAACCTCAACGACGAGACCACCACGGAGGCCGCGTGCGTCGCGCCCGAAGCGCTCGACGAGGGCGACGCGATCGTGCTGCGCAACCTGCGCAACGGGGAGATCCGCTGCGCGGGCGTGGGCCCCGGCGGCGCGTTCCGGGTGACGATCCCGACCGATCGCGGCGACCCGCTGTCGATCACGGTGCTCGACGACGCGCGCGACGCGATGGACTACGCGACGTGCGAGCCCGCGGGCGAGCCGAGGGTGATCGAGGTCGTCGACACGTGGCGCTCGAGCTACGGCCTGACCGCCGCCGCGGGGACGTGCGCGACGTGCGGGAGCTACCTCGGCACGAGGTACGAGCCGGGATCGCTGCTCGTCGCGCCGGCCGAGGGGCTCGGCCTGACGCGGCAGTCCCAGGATCTGCGCCGCCTCGCGGGGCTCGCACAGATCGCGCTCGAGCCCGCCGATCCGATCAACTACGCGCGGCACGTGTTCCTCGATCCGGCGAGCGCGGAGGACGTGCCCGCGCGCACGCGGAGCATCTGGGTGATGAACACCGCGGGCGACACCACGGTCCCGCCCGCGACCGGCAACGCGTACGCGCGCGCCGCGGGGATCCTCGCGTTCATGCCGCCCGACGCGCCCGACGACTTCGCCGACTGGCGCGCGCCCGAGCGCTTCGGAGACACCTACGGCTGGACGAGCCCCGACGACGTGCTCACCGCGTACCACGTGCTCGAGGGCCTCGCGGATCTGGGGCGCCACCCCGTCGAGGGCGCGCCGCAGTTCCTCTTCGACGTCGACGACATGAGCGAGGGCCGCCAGTTCTTCGCGCCCGGGGGGAACCGCCAGCTCGCCGAGGCCGAGGGCGGGCTGCGCCCGAACCGCCTCGATCCGCCGCTCCGCTGGGGCCGCGAGAGCCGCCCCGCCGCCATGGTCGCGGGCCTCGACCCCTGGCGCACGGACTCGTCGTTCCGGGGCGTGTCGCTGGTCATCAACGCGATGACCATCCCGAACGGGCAACACGTCTTGCTCCCTGTGGATCCGACGAAGGTGTTCGACGAGGGCGAGTACCTCTTGAACGCGATCGGCTGGTACCTGGCGTCGGGCGGCACCGAGCTCCCGTGGGTCGTGCTCGAGGATCCCTTCTGCCTCGAGCAGTCGACCTGTTCGAGACCTTGAGGCTCAGCTCAGCAATTCGCCCGCGAGGCGGCTCGCGAGCTTGCCGTCGATCTGCCCCTTGTAGCGGGACATGAGCTCCTTCATCAGCAGGCCCATCTGCTTCTTCGCGCCGACGCCGAGCTCCGCGGCGAGCGCGGCGATCACGGCGCGCGCCTCGGCCTCGTCGAGCTGCTTCGGGAGGTAGCGCTCGAGCACCACGAGCTCCTCGCGCTCGGCGTCCGCGAGGTCCTTGCGGCCACCCTCGTCGTAGGCCGCGATGCTGTCCTTGCGCGCCTTCACCGCGGCGGTGAGCACGCCGAGCGCGTCATCGTCGGTGAGCGCGCGCCCGAGGTCGAGCGCCTTCTTCCCGAGCTCCGACTTGAGCAAGCGCAGCGTGCGCTTGCCGACCTCGTCGCGCGCCTTCATGGCGGCCGTGAGGTCGTCCTTCACCTTCTCTTCGAGCGACATGGCGCGGAGCATGGCACGTCAGGGCGCGCCGCGCGCGTACGCCTGGGCGCGACGCGCCAGGCCCCCGATCACCGAGTGGAACGCGCGCGTGCGGGTGAGCTTCTCGGCGCCGAAGCGCTCGCGGAGCGCGCGCGCGACGTGCGGGACGCGCGCGGTGCCGCCGGTCAGGCACACGACGTCGACGTCCTCGGGCCGCGCGCCCGCGCGCGCGAGCGTCGCGTCGAGCGCGCCGAGGATCGCCGCGGTCTCGGCCCGCGTCGCGGCCTCGAGCTCGGCCCGGGTGATCGGCACGTCGAGCTCGATCCCCGGGTACGCGAAGCGCACCCGCGCGTCCTCGTGCTCGCTCAGCCGCCGCTTGGCCCCCTCGATCGCCTCGAAGAGCGAGAAGCCCTGCGCGTCCTCGATGAGCACGAAGAGCTGCGCCATGCGGCGCGCGTCGTCGGGCCCGAGCGACCAGCGCTCGAGGTCGCGCAGGAACGCCATCACGTCGCGGCTCGACAAGATCGTGAGGTCGGCCGGTGAGCACAGCCGCGCGCGCAGCATCGTGGGCATCGTCAGGAGGTTCCCGCCCATCGGCACGCGGTAGGTCACGTCGGCGCCGAGCTCGCGGGCGACGTGATCGCGCATCAGCGCGCCATCGAGGCGATCGCCCGCCACCGAGACGCCGCCGACCGCGAGCACGTCCTTCGGATCGAAGGGCTCGGGCCCGAGGTGCATGAGCGTGTAGTCGCTGGTGCCGCCGCCGAAGTCCCCGACGAGGACGAGGCGCCGCTCGCTCAGCCGCTCGCGGAAGTCCGCCGCCGCGGCGATCGGCTCGGGGCAGAAGCGGATCTCTTCGAAGCCCGCGACGCGCGCCGCGCGCTCGAGCCGGTACTGCGCGAAGCGATCGTCGTCGTCGCGCTCCGAGAAGAGCGCGGGGCGGCCGAGCACCACGCGCCGCACCTCGGCGCCGAAGTGCGCGTCGGCGCGGCGGCGGATCGCGCCGAGGAACGCGCCGATCAGGTCCTCGAGGTTCATCGGCCGCTCGTGGATGTTCGTCCCGACGAAGGCGCGGGAGGGGAGGTGCTTCTTCACCGAGCGGATGAAGCGCCCCTGCATCCCGTGCGCGGCGTACTCCGCCAGCGCCTCGGCGCCGTAGAACACGGAGCTCGCGTCCGGGAAGAAGAAGACGCTCCGCAGGATCGTCGGGTCGGGCGCGCGCGCGTCGAGCGGGATCGGGTCGAAGACCGCGTCCTCGTTCGCCGCGGCGCAGAGGGAGTTGGTGGTGCCGAAGTCGATCGCGTAGACCGTCGGCCCGTTCGAGTGCGTGCTCATCCTCGAGATTCGGCCCCCGCGCGAGGGGATTTCCAAGCTACCGAATTCGTGGGACGATGCGGAGCCTCTGAGGATGTCGGGAGATCGCTCTCGCCCTCGCGTCAGAGGGCCGGGTCGCCCATGAGCGGCACGTAGTGCGGCGGCGGCGGCGGGTACTGCGGCGTCGGGCGGTGCTTGTGCGCGGTGAGCCGGCGCTGCTCCGGGGTCGGCTCGGCCGCGGCCGCCGGCGCGTTCAGCTCGGCCGCCGGAACGGGCCCCGTGCTCGCGGTCGGCGCGAGCGACGCGAGCGCGCTCGGATCGATCGGCTCCATCGGGGGCGCCGCGCGAGGCTCCGCGACCGCGACGAGCTCGGCGGAGCGGCGCGGCGGCTCGGCGCAGCCCGCGGCCAGCGCCGCCGCGAGCACGAGCCCGCCGGCGCCGCGCGCAGGCGTCGCCTCGCTCGGCGGGAACCACGCCTCGCCCGTGACGGGATCGACGAAGAGGCGCGCGCAGACGCGCCGGCCCTCGCGCGCACGCACGAAGGCCTCGGCCTTCGCGCGCGTCATGCGCGAGAGGTCGACCACGACGTGATCGCACTTCGCGCAGTGGCGGCCCCGTCCCCGGACCTCCATCGCGTCCCAGTCTTCGCCGCACGGCGAGGCGATGTGGAGCGGCATCGGTCCGCTCGACCCGGCGCCCGCGCGCGGCCTTGGGCGCTCACCCGGTCCGCAAGCGCCGCCCGGCCGCGTACGGCGGCTGCTCGCGGAGCTCGCCCCGCACGACGCGCGCCTGGACCTCGCGCCACCACCCCGCGTCGAAGATGTCCTTGCAGCTCTCGAGCACCGAGGGGCGCAGGCGCTCCGGGAGCCCCAGGAATCGGGGGAATTCCTCGGGGAACACGTCGCGCGGGCCGACCGCGTACCAGGGCTCCGCGCGCAGCTCGTCCTCGGCGTCGTCGGTGTCCGGCAGATCGCGGAAGGTCACGTCGGTCAGCGCGGTGAGCTCGTCGTAGTCGTAGAGCGCGACGCGGCCGTGCCGCGTCACTCCGAAGTTCTTGAGGAGGAGGTCGCCGGGGAAGATGTTCTCGCACGCGAGGTCGCGGATGGCCTCGCCCCACTCCGCGAGCGCGGCCTCGGCCTTGATCGCGGGCTCCGCGCGCACGTAGAGGTTGAGCGGCGTCACGAGGCGCGTGACGTACGCGAGCTCGACGACCACGCGCTCACCCTCGACGCGCACCGACTTCCCGCACTCGCGCAGCAGCTCGTCGAGCAGCGCGGGGGCGAAGCGCGCCTTCGGGAACGCGAGGTGCTCGAACTCCTGCGCGTCCACGAGCCGGCCCGCGCGATCGTGCTCGTAGACCCACTTGTAGCGCTCGCGCACGCGCTCGGGGGTGACGTGCTTCTCCGGTGGGAACTCGTCGCGGATGACCTTCAGCACCACGTCGAGCCCGCGCATGGTGAAGACCACCATCACGAGCCCGGGCACGCCCGGCGCGTGGGCGAAGGTGTCCGCGGTCTCGCCGATGTGGTCCATCAGCGCGCGGTAGAGCTCGGTCTTGCCCTGCTTGGGCTCGCCGATCGCGATGTAGATCTCGGCGATGCGCTTCTTCGGGATCAGCGAGCGCAGGAAGCGCATCACCTCGTAGGGGCACTCCGCCTCGACCTGGAAGTAGCTCCGCGTGAAGCCGAAGAGCATCGAGACGTCGTCCTCCTCGAGGAGGACCGCGTCGACGGTCACGCCGCGATCCGCGTGGCGCACCGCGAACACGAGGGGAAAGACGACGCCGCCAGGGAGCACCGCGCGACCCACGAGGTACGCGGCGGTCCCGCGGTAGAACGGTGTGGAGACGATCTCGATCGCGACGAGGTCGCCGCGGCCGAGCGACGCGCTCTCGACCGCGATCCGCTCCGCGGCGAGGCGGGCGTCCTCGTCGAGGCTCACCCACGGCAGGCCGAGCTCGAAGCTCCCGAGGCCGCGTCGCACGAGGCGCGCGGGCGTGTCGCCCGCGAAGCGGCGGTAGCACGCGCGCGCGGGCTCGACGGGCGGCGCGTCGAAGTCGCTCGCCACGAACTCGATCAGCGGGTCGACGCCGACCGTGTCGAAGATCCGCCGCGTGACCCCGTTGAAGAACGTCTCGGCGACGTCCCAGTCCTCACGCATCGCGATGAGCGCCGAGTAGACGGCCTTGGCGCTGACCCACACGAGCCGATCGCGGCAGCGCTCGCCGAGGATCACCCGCACGCGCATCTCCGCGCCGTCGACCGCGACGCGGTAGAGCCCGAGGCGCACGGGCTGATCGGCGCGCAGGCGCGCCCAGTCGCGCGCCGCGAAGCTCTCTTTGGCGCGCCGGGTGAGCGCGAGGAAGGCCTCGCGGTGCGAGACGAACGCGTCGAGGATGGCCGCCGCGACGGGCGCGGCGAGGCGGCTCGGGGTCGGAGGCCGCGTCGTCGTCATGTGGAGGCGCAGGATAACCGTTCCGGTATCATCCGGCGCGTGAGCCGTGGAGAGCCGGACGGGCCGCTCGTGTGGGTCGACCTCGAGATGACGGGGCTCGACCCGAAGACCTGCACGATCGTCGAGATCGCGAGCATCGTCACCGACGGGGATCTGAACCTCGTGGCCGAGGGGCCGGACCTCGTCATCCACCTGACCGATCTCCAGCTCGCGACGATGAGCCCGTGGTGCATCGAGCACCACGGGGCGAGCGGGCTGACGGAGGCCTCGCGGGCCTCGACGATCTCGCTGCGCGGCGCGGAGCAGGAGACCCTCGCGTTCCTGCGCCAGCACACGAGCGCGGGGCGCTCGCCGCTCTGCGGCAACTCGATCGGGCTCGACTGGCGGTTCCTTCGCGAGCACATGAGGGAGCTCGAGGCGTTCCTCGCGGATCAGCTGATCGACGTGACGACGATCAAAGAGCTCCAGAAGCGCTGGTACCCGAAGTCCGAGACGCTGACCAAGGCGGGAGATCACCGCGCGCTCGCGGACATCAAGGAGTCCATCGCGGAGCTCGCGCTCTACCGGAGCACGATCTTCCGGTGAGGGGACGGGCATGAAGATCGCGGACGAGCTGCACTTCTCGCGCGCGCACTACGAGTCGCACCGGGGCGTCGCGCCGCCTCACCTCTGCGAGCTCGTCGTCCACTGCCTCGAGCTCGTCGCGCTCCTGTCCCGCGCGGGCCTCCCGTTCCGCTTCAAGGGCGGCAATTCGCAGCTCATCCTGCTCGAGCACCCCGCGCGCTTCTCGATCGACGTCGACATCGTGACCACCGTCGAGAAGGCCGAGCTCACCCGGGTGGTCGAGGGCGTCGTGCGCGAGAGCGCGGTCTTCACGCGCGCCGAGGTCCGGCCGCACCGCACCAAGCCGTGGCTCCCGATCCTCAGCTTCAAGCTCTTCTTCGACTCGATCTACGGAGACACCGAGAGCTGCGTGCTGCTCGACGCGGTGCTCGAGCCGCCGCCCTACGGCGGCGTGCGCAAGGCGATCCGGAGCGGTCCGCTCTACCGCGCGCCGTACGACGTCGAGCTGCCGAGCGTGGGGGGGCTCCTCGCCGACAAGATGCTTTGCATCAGTCCAGCCACTGTCGGGATCCCGCTCGGCAAGGGCAAGGACGCGCACCGGCTCAAGCACGTCTTCGACGTCGCGAACCTCAGTCGGCACGCGCCCGACCTCGACGAGGTGCGGGCCGCCCTGGCCGCGTGCCTCGCGCAGGAGAACGCGATCCAGAAGAGCGACTGGACGCTCGCCGAGGTGGCCGACGACACGGTCCGCTTCTGCGAGCAGGTCCTCGCGCACGAGACGCTCCCCGCGCTCGAGACGGTCGACCCGGGCAGCTACCTCTTCGAGATCGTCCGCGGCTTCCCGGACGTGGGCGCGTTCTTCTTCCGCGAGGACTACGCGTGGTCCTCGCTGCGCCGCGACTGCGCGCAGGTGATCGCGGCGGTCGAGCGGGCACGCTAACCTCTCCATCGATGCGGCTCCGCGTGCACTTCGACGCCCCCGGGTTCTTCCTCAACGACCCGCGCCTCACCATCCGCCTCGGCGATCGCACGCTCTACGACGGGAGCTTCAAAGAGGGCTTCGACGTCAGCGTCGAGGTCGCGCCCGGGCGCCACGTGCTCGAGACCGCGATCGACGTCGCCGGCCTCGCGCGCCGCCAGCGCATCGAGCTGGCGCTCGACGCCGAGGGCGGCTACCGCGACGTGCCCGAGGTCCACGCGAAGCTGGGCTACAGCCGCTTCTGGGGCAACTTCGAGAAGCGCGCGAGCCTCTCCGTGAAGCGGTGAAGAAGCGCCCCGAGATCGTGCGGAGCCGGCTGCGGCTCCTCCGCGTCGCCGGGGTCGAGGGCGGGCCCTGGGATCCGCCGCTGCTCTCGGTGAGCCCGCGGCACCTGCGCCGCGTCGACGCCGACGGGGTGCGCACCACGCTCCCGCTGACCGCCACGCGCGAGGAGCTGTGGGTGCGCGGCGAGGACGCACGCTTCCGCGCGACGATCGACGAGGCCGACAAGCTCCGGCTCGTGATCGAGCGACGCGGGAGGGACCCGCGCGCGCTCGAGCGCCTCGTGCGGATCCCCGGCGCGCGCTCCGCCGCGAGCCCGTACCTCGGCCGCTGGGAGTACGGGAAGCTGCGCGTGGTGATCTCGCCGAAGGGCGCCGGCGCGATCGAGCCGCCCGACACCCTCACCCTCGAGCGCGAGCCCGAGCGCGTCCACGTGTACGAGGGCGAGGGGATCCTCCTCGCGCTCCGCGACGTGCCGAACGGCGCGCGCATCGTGTGCGCGGACGGCGTGCCGGGCCTCGCGGTCGACGACCTCGTCTCGGACGTCACGGTCCCCGACCACGAGCGCGGCCCGCACGTGGAGATCGCCCCGAACGAGGCGTTCCTGCGCGGCTTCCCCGCGATCGGCCTCTCCGCGGGCTTCGGCGGCCTCGGCTTCGCCGCGTTCGCCGCGAGCCAGGGCGAGGGCAGCGCGGAGCTCGCGCGCTTCACCAAGAAGCTCGACGGCGTCGACCACGGCGCGGTCCGCCCGATCGAGCCGACGCCCGACGAGGACGCGGTGCTGCGCGCGCGGCTCCGCGAGGAGCTCGCGCCCTCGCCGGTGACCGGCCGCGTGCTCGAGGGCAAGCCGGGCACGATCACGCTGACCGACGGCCGCCGCTACCGCGTGCACGCGGGCGTGCGGGAGCGGCTCCCCAAAGGCACGTTCGAGCTCGTCGCGTGCCTGCTCCTCGACGGAGCGCTGCTCGCGGCGATCTGTGTGTCGCACGATACGTTGACGGCGCCGGACGCCAACGTCGTGCTCGCGCGAATGGAAGGGTTCCTGCTGGGGCTGCACGTGGTGCGGGTCGCCGGCTGAGGCCTTCGCCGTCTCCCTGTGCAACGACCGGCGGCTCGGTGTACCGTGGCCGGCGAAGGGGTTCCGGCCACGATGCGCGCATCCATCAAGGGGTTCGTGTTCGCACTCATTGGTTCGTCGATCGCCAGCACCGCGCTCGCGACACCGGACCTCTACGATCCGGATTTCCCGCTCATGGGCTTCGAGTGCTACGACTGCCACGTCCACCCGCTCGGCGGGGGCTCCTGCAACGCCTCTCCGAGCACGGTGCACCCACGCGTCCCTTGCCTCAACCCGTTCGGGCGGACGTTCCGCAGCACCGCGGGCGGCTACAACGCGTCGATGGGCGCGGCCGACGAGGACGGCGACGGGTTCACGAACCTGAACGAGCTGACGAACGCGCGCTCGGCGGGCCTCCAGCAGGGGGCGGAGAGCGTGTCGTGCGACATGCTCGCGGCGGCCACCTCGGCCGGGTCCTACGTGACCTGCGGCACGAGCAACGTCCAGATCCGCGCGACGTACTCCAGCACGCCGCTCAGCAGCTACACCTTCACGTTCCAGTGCCTCGGCGGCTCCGGGCCGAACCCCTCGTCGGCCGACACGAGCTGGTCGGATCGCTGCCTCAACACGAACGAGTGCGCCGGCAACCCGTGCGCGCCGGGCACGTGCACGGAGATCCCCCTGGGCCCGAGCTGGGCGGCGCCCGGCTACACCTGCGGCTGCTCGCCGGGCTACGCGAATTCCGGGATGGGCTGCGTGCTCGTCGACGAGTGCATGGCGGGCAGCGACGACTGCGTGGCGATCGCGACGTGCGTGGACACCGCAGGGACCTCGGCGGTCTACACGTGCCAGTGCCCGGGCGGCTACGCGGGCGACGGGCGCACCGGCGCGGGCACCGGCTGCACGGCGGTGAACGAGTGCGCGAGCGCGCCGTGCGGCGCGGCCGGCAGCGGCGGCGCCGACGGGATGGGCTGCACGGAGATCCCGCTCGGCTCGTGGATGGCGCCCGGTTACACGTGCACCTGCGACATGGGCTACGAGTTCAACGGCACGACGTGCGTCCTCCAGGACGAGTGCACCGCGGGCCTCGACGACTGCGCGCCGGCGGCGGTCTGCGTGGACCCGTCGGCGAGCCGGGTCGGCGACTACACCTGCACGTGCCCGTCCGGCTACCTCGGCGGCGGCCACGGCGCGGGCGGCTGCCGCGACATCAACGAGTGCTCGATGGGCCTCGACGACTGCGCGGCGGACGCGACCTGCACCAACATCGGCGGCGGCTTCACCTGCACCTGCCCGATGGGCTTCGCGGGCGACGGCCGCACCTGCACCGAGATCGACGAGTGCATGGACCCGGTGATCGCGGCGACGTGCGACCGCAATTCGACTTGCGTGAACACGCGCGGGTCCTTCCAGTGCCGGTGCAACACGGGCTACAGCGGGGACGGGCGCGTCGCGTGCAACGACATCGACGAGTGCACGGCGGGCACGAGCGACTGCGACCCCGACGCGATCTGCACGAACACGCTCGGGCGCTGGACCTGCGAGTGCGGTGACGGCTGGCTCGGGGACGGGCTCGTCTGCGACGACATCGACGAGTGCCTCGACGCGACGATCCGCAGCCGCTGCTCGTCGGTGGCCGAGTGCCGCAACCTGCCGGGCGGGTGGGAGTGCGCGTGCCTCGTCGGCTACTCGGGCGACGGCTTCACCTGCGAGGACGTCGACGAGTGCATGCTCGGCACCCACGGCTGCGACCCGAACGCGGACTGCGGCAACACGCTGGGCGGCTTCACGTGCACGTGCCGCGACTTCTTCCGCGGCTCGGGCTTCGAGTGCAACGACATCGACGAGTGCGCCGAGAGCGCCGACGACTGCGGGCCGACGGAGGTCTGCGTGAACCAGGTCGGGATGGCGCCGACCTGCGACTGCATGCCCGGCTTCTTCCGGAACGGGGAGGGCGAGTGCGTGTCGGCCTGCGGCGACGGCAGCGTCGGACCCGGCGAGGCCTGCGACGACGGCAACACCGACGACGGGGACGGCTGCAGCGTGCTCTGCGACGTCGAGCGCGGCTGGGCCTGCTACGAGCCGACCGGCATGGAGAGCGTCTGCACGATGACGTGCGGCGACGGCTTCGTGGACCCGAGCGAGGAGTGCGACGACGGCGAGGAGAACGCCGACGCGCCCGACGCGTGCCGCCTCGACTGCACCAACCCGACGTGCGGCGACGGGATCGTGGACACCGGCGAGGCGTGCGACGAGGGCGACGGCAACGACGACACCACCGTCGACGGATGCCGCACGAGCTGCGCGGAGGCGTACTGCGGCGACGGCGTCGTCGACACCGGCGAGACGTGCGATCCGGGCGGCCTGACGCCGGAGATGGCGCGTCCGGTCGCGTGCACCCACGAGTGCGGGGACGTCGACGCGGGCCCCGGCATGATGCCGATGGACGGCGGCTGCGGCTGCCGCACGGTGCCGGCGCCGGGCACGCCGTGGGCGTCGCTGATCGCGGGCCTCGGCCTCGCGCTCGTGCGCCGCCGCAGGGCCGCTCAGCGCGGGTAGCGCGGGTAGCTCCCGAGGACGTGCACGAAGTCGCACCTCGCCTCGAGCCGCCCGATCGCGTCGGCGACGGGCGGATCCTCGGCGTGCCCCTCGACGTCGACGACGAAGAGGTAGCGCCACGCGTCGCTCCGCCGCGGGCGCGACTCGATGCGGGTCATGTTCACGCCCGCGTCGTCGAGGAGCGCGAGGGTGCGCCGCAGGCTCCCGCGGCTCGACTCGTCCTGGATCGCGAACGCGAGCGTCGTCTTGTCGTCGCCCGTGGGGCGCGCGCGCTCCTTGCCGATCATCACGAAGCGCGTCTCGTTCTCGGCCTGGTCCTGGATCCGGTCCGCGAGGAGCTCGAGCCCGTGGATCTCGGCCGCGACCGCGCTCCCCACCGCCGCGCCGGACACGTCGCGCCGCGCCTCGCGCGCGGCCGCCGCCGTCGAGTCGGTGTGCACGAGCTGCGCGCGCGGCACGTTCCGATGCAGCCACTCGCGGCACTGCGCGAGCCCCTGCGGGTGCGAGTAGACGCGCTCGACCTCCGAGAGCGAGCTCGCGCGGCCCATCAGGCAGTGCTCGATCGGGATCACCACCTCGCGGCGGATGTAGACGCCGCCCGCGAGCAGCCCCTCGATCGCGCCGGCCACCGACCCCTCCGTCGAGTTCTCGAACGGCACCACGCCGTAGTCCGCGGTCCCCGCGCGCACGGCGTCGAACACGCCCTCGATCGTCACGGTCTCGAGGTAGCGCGGGGCGTAGCCGAAGAGCGTGCGCGCCGCGAGGTGCGAGAAGGTCCCGGCCGGCCCGAGGTAGGCGACGCTCACCGTCGCCTGGAGCGAGACCGACGCGCTCATGATCGCGCGGAAGACCGCGACGATCGCCTCTCGGGGGAACCGGCCGGCGCCGCGCTCGAGGACCTTCTTGAGGAGCAGGTTCTCGCGCTCGGGATCGACCGTCGAGAGCCCGCTCGAGCGCTTGGCCTGCGCGACCTCCGCGACCAGGTCCGCCCGCTCGGAGAGGAGCTCGAGGAGCCGCGCGTCGACGGCGTCGATCCGCTCGCGGAGGAGGCTCAGGGCACCCGGATCGGTCGCGCTGCGTTGCGTCATGAGGGGTTCTCCCGACGTGCGATAGCTCACCGTCGCGCTGACGCGGCGCGTTGTCCAGCCGAAACTTCCCCAGAAAACCCCAGCGATTCGCGGCGCCGTACGAATTTTGTTTGACACGCTGCGTCAGGCTCGCCAGTCTCCCCTCCGTGACGCAGCTCACGACCCCGCTCCCGGCCCTCCCCGTCGCCCCGGTCGCGCGCGCGCTCGTCCTCGTCCTCGTAGTCCTCGGCCTCGCCCTCATTACGGGCGGCGGGCCACCCCTCCCATAGTCCTCCGAGGAGGACGAAACGGAGAGAGAGATGGCCCCCGCCGCCGAAGAGGCAGCGGGGGCTTCGTCGTTTCCGGAGCCCCGACCTTGACCACCACCCGCCGCCGCTGGTTCGTCCCCGCCTCGCAGTACCTCCGCGCGATGTCCGTCGCGCCGCCGCCCCTCGACCCGGCCCCCGAGCGCCTCGCGCTCCCGCCGCCCGCCCCCCCGCCGCGCCGGATCCCCTCCCCGCGCTCGGGTCGGATCAAGCGGGGCGCCGTCCGCGCGCCGCATCGCTCGCTCCTGCGCGCGACCGGGGTGCGCGAGGAGGAGCTGGACCGCCCGTTCGTCGCCGTCGTGAACTCGCACGTCGACATCGTCCCCGGGCACGTCCACCTGGCGCGGCTCGGCGCGCTCGTGAAGGAGGAGCTGCGCGCGCAGGGGATGGTGCCCTTCGAGCTCCACACGATCGGCGTCGACGACGGCATCGCGATGGGCCACGAGGGCATGCGCTACTCGCTCCCGAGCCGCGAGCTGATCGCCGACTCGGTCGAGACGATGATCCGCGCGCACTGCTTCGACGCGATGGTGTGCATCGCGAGCTGCGACAAGATCGTCCCCGGCATGTTGATGGCCGCGGCGCGCCTCGACGTGCCCGCGATCTTCGTCGCCGGCGGCCCGATGCCCGCGGGACGCCTCCCCGACGGAACCGCGATCGACCTCGCGAGCGTGTTCGAGGGCGTCGGCGCGTTCCAGGCCGGCAAGATCGGCCTCCCGCGCCTCACCGACCTCGAGAGGAACGCGTGCCCGAGCTGTGGGAGCTGCAGCGGGCTCTTCACCGCGAACAGCATGAACTGCCTGTGCGAGGTCCTCGGGCTCGCGCTGCCGTTCGGCGGCACCACCCTCGCGCAGACCGAGGCGCGCGACGCCCTCGCCCGCGCGACCGCAAGTCGTGTTGCGGACCTCATCGAGCAGGATCTCACCGCGCGGAAGATCCTCACCGAGGCCGCCTTCGACGACGCGTTCGCGGTGGACCTCGCGCTCGGCGGGAGCACGAACACCATCCTCCACCTCCTCGCGATCGCGCACGAGGCGGGGCTCGACTACCCGCTGCGGCGCGTCGACGCGATCAGCGAGCGCGTCCCGCACCTCTCGAAGATCAGCCCCGCGGGGCCGTGGCACATGGAGGACCTCCACCGCGCGGGTGGGATCCCCGCGGTGCTGCGCGAGCTCGCCGCGGTGCCGGGGCTCCTCACGCTCGATCGGCCCACCGTCGGTCCGCAGTCGCTCGCGGCGATCGTCGAGTGCTCGCCGAACCGCGACCGCGAGGTGATCCGCTCGGCGGGGACCGCGCACTCGCCGCGCGGGGGGCTCGCGGTGCTCTACGGCAACCTCGCGCCCGAGGGCGCGGTCGTGAAGGTCGGCGCGGTCGCCCCCGAGATGATGCGGCACCGCGGGCCCGCGCGCGTGTTCGAGGGCCACGACGCGGCGGTCGACGCGATCCGGCGCCGCAAGGTCCGCGAGGGCGACGTCGTGGTGATCCGCGGCGAGGGCCCGGCGGGCGGGCCGGGGATGCAGGAGATGCTCGAGCCGACGAGCGCGCTCACGGGGATGGGGCTCGGCGCGAAGGTCGCGCTGATCACCGATGGCCGCTTCAGCGGCGCGACGCGCGGCGCGGCGATCGGGCACGTGAGCCCCGAGGCCGCGGCCGGCGGGCCGATCGCGGCGGTGCGCGACGGCGACGAGATCGCGATCGATCTCGAGCAAAAATCGTTGACGCTCTGCGTCGGCGAGGTCGAGCTCCAGCGGCGCCTCGCGGAGACGAAGCGCCGGCCGCCGCCGACCGACAGCCCGTGGCTGCGTCGCTACGCCCACCTCGTGGGCAGCGCGAGCCGCGGCGCGGTGATGCGCGACCCGTTCGCGGAGGAGGATCGATGAGCAGCGGTTCCCAGCGAGAGGACTCGGGCGCGGACGCGATCTGGCGCACGCTCGGCGAAGAGGGCGTCGAGGTCGTCTTCGGCTACCCGGGCGGCGCGATCATGCCGGCGTACGACGCGCTGACGCGCTGGCCGATCCACCACGTGCTCTGCCGGCACGAGCAGAACGCGGCGCACATGGCGGACGGGTTCGCGCGCGCCTCGGGCCGCGTGGGCGTGTGCGTCGCGACCTCGGGTCCGGGCGCGACCAACCTCGTCACCGGCATCGCGACGGCCATGCTCGACTCCTCGCCGGTCGTCTGCATCACGGGGCAGGTCCCCTCCTCGCTGATCGGGTCGGACGCGTTCCAGGAGACCGACATCACCGGCGTCACGCTGCCGATCACCAAGCACAACTACCTCGTCACACGGGCCGAGGAGATCGCGCCCACGATCCGCGAGGCGTTCGAGGTCGCGCGCTCCGGGCGGCCGGGCCCCGTGGTCGTCGACATCACCAAGGACGCGCAGCTCGGCGCCGCACCGCCGGGCGCCCCGAGCGCGCCGCGCCGCTCGGTCCAGCGTCCGCTCGGGCCGCCGACGGAGGCCGACCTCGCTCACGCCGCGGACCTGATCGACCGCGCCGAGCGCCCGCTGATCTTCTGCGGTCACGGCGTGGTGCGCTCGGGTGCGTCCGAGCTCCTCCTCGAGCTCGTCGAGCGCGCGGACGCCCCCGTCGCGTGCACGCTGCTCGGCCTGGGCGGCTTCCCCGCGACGCACCCGCGCGCCCTCGGGATGATGGGGATGCACGGCGAGGCGTGGGTGAACGAGGCGGTGCAGCGCGCCGACCTGATCGTCGCGCTCGGGATGCGCTTCGACGACCGCGTGACCGGCAACCTCGCGACCTACGCGCGCGGCGCGCGGAAGATCCACGTCGAGCTCGACCCGGCCGAGATCGACAAGAACGTCCGCGTCGATCTCCCGCTCGTCGGCGACGTGCGCGCGATCCTCGAGGCGGTGGTGCCGCGGGTACGCGCGCAGCGCCGGGACGCGTGGAACGCCCACCTCGCGGGGCTCCGCGCGGAGGCCGAGCCGCGCGACATCCTGCGCCGCCCATCGAACGGCAGGCTCCTCGGCGCCCACGTGATCGCGGATCTCTACGCGCTCACCGGCGGCGACGCGCTCGTCGTGTCCGACGTCGGCCAGCACCAGATGTGGGAGGCGCAGTACTACAAGCACGACCGGCCGCGGAGCCTCCTGACGTCGGGCGGGCTCGGGACGATGGGCTTCGCGCTGCCCGCCGCGATGGGCGCGCGCTTCGCGCGGCCCGACGACGAGATCTGGGTGGTGGTCGGCGACGGCGGCTTCCAGATGTCGGCGCCCGAGCTCTCGACGTGCCGGCAAGAAGGCTTGCGATTGAACGTCGCGATCGTCAACAACGGCTACCTCGGGATGGTCCGGCAGTGGCAGGAGCTCTTCTACGAGCGCCGCTACGTGGCCACGCCGATCCTCGGCCCCGACTTCGTGAAGCTGGCCGAGGCGCACGGCCTGCTCGGCCTGCGCGTCGAGCGGCGCGACGAGCTCGCGGCGACCGTCGAGCGCGCGCGCCGCGCCGAGGGGACGGTGGTGATCGACTTCCGCGTGGAGGGCGAGGAGGTCGTCTATCCGATGGTTCCGGCGGGGAACGACCTCGCCGACATGATCCGCCGCCCGACCGGCGGCGCGATCCAGGGAGGAGAGAAAGCGCGATGAACGAGCTCCGTACCTTCAGCGTCCTCGTCGAGGACGTCCCCGGGGTGCTGAACCGGGTGGCGTCGCTGTTCCGCCGCCGGGACTTCAACATCGTCTCGCTCAACGTGGGCCGCACCCACGAGCCGGGCGTCTCGCGGATGACCGTGGTCGTCGCGGCCGACGAGCGCACCGGGCGCCTCATCGAGGCGAACCTCTACAAGCTCGTGAACGTCCTCGCGGTCGAGGACATCACCCGCCGCGCCACCGTGACCCGCGACCTCGCGCTGATCCGCGTGTCCGCGATCGCCGAGCAGCGCGCCGCGATCCGCGAGACCTGCGAGATGTTCCGCGCAAAGATCGTGGACGTCGCGCACGACTCCCTGATGATCGAGATCGCGGGGACCACCGAGAAGATCGAGGGCCTGACCGCCCTGCTCCGCCCCTTCGGGGTGCGCGAGATGGTCCAGACCGGCGCGATCGCGCTGCCGCGCGGCGCCGAGCTCGCCGCGCGCACCCACGACGACACCTCGCGAGAAGCGGCCTGAGAAAGAGGAGAGAGACGATGACCCAGATGCGATACGACCGTGACGCCGACCCGAGCCTGATCCGCGAGCGCCGCGTGGCGATCCTCGGCTTCGGCTCCCAGGGGCACGCGCACGCGCTCAACCTCGCCGAGAGCGGCGTCGACGTGATGGTGGGGCTGCGCGAGGGGAGCGCGGGCTGGGCCCAGGCGCTCGCCGCGGGCCTCGCGGTCGGCACCGCGGAGGCCGCCGCGAGGTGGGCCGACGTGATCATGATGCTCGTCCCCGACACCTCGCAGCCGGCGGTCTTCCGCGACGCGGTGCGCCCGCACCTGCGCCCCGGCGACACGCTGATGTTCGCGCACGGCTTCAACATCCGCTTCGGCACGATCGAGCCGCCGAAGGACGTCGACGTCTCGATGGTCGCGCCCAAGGGCCCCGGCCACCGCGTGCGCGAGACGTTCCAGGAGGGGGGCGGCGTGCCCGCGCTCCTCGCGGTGCACCAGGACCGCAGCAACCGGGCCGACGCGGTCGCGCTCAGCTACGCGGTCGCCATCGGCGCGGGCCGCGCGGGCGTGCTCACCACGAGCTTCGCGGAGGAGACGGAGACCGATCTCTTCGGCGAGCAGACCGTGCTCTGCGGCGGCGTCTCGGAGCTCGTGAAGGCGGGCTTCGACACGCTCGTCGAGGCCGGCTACCAGCCGGAGGTCGCGTACTTCGAGTGCCTGCACGAGCTGAAGCTCATCGTCGACCTCATGTACCGCGGGGGCCTCGGCTACATGCGCCACTCGATCAGCGACACCGCCGAGTGGGGTGACTACGTGTCGGGCCCGCGCATCGTCGACGAGGGCACGCGCGAGCGCATGCGCGCGGTCCTCGCCGAGATCCGGAGCGGCGAGTTCGCCGAGCGCTGGATCGCCGAGAACCGCGAGGGTCGCCCCGCGTTCGAGAAGCGGCGCGCCGCCGAGCGCGGGCTCGCGATCGAGGAGATCGGCAAGCGCCTGCGCGCGATGATGCCGTTCGTGGCGCCCGTGGAGGTGCCGCGATGACGTCGAGCGTGATCGTGTTCGACACGACGCTGCGGGACGGCGAGCAGTCGCCGGGCGCGTCCATGACGAGCGCGGAGAAGCGCGAGATCGCGCGCGCGCTCGCGCGGCTGCGCGTCGACGTGATCGAGGCGGGGTTCCCCGCCGCGTCCGACGACGACCTCGAGGCCGTCCGCGCGATCGCGCGCGAGGTCGGCAACGAAGGCGACGCGCCGCCGATCATCTGCGCGCTCGCCCGCGCGCGCGAGGCGGACCTCCAGGCGGCGTGGGAGGCGGTGAAGGACGCGGCGCGGCCGCGGATCCACACGTTCCTCGCGACGAGCCCGATCCACCGGAGGCTCAAGCTCGGGATGAGCCGCGCGGAGGTGCTCGCGAAGGTCCACGAGGCGGTGAGCCGCGCGCGCGCTCTGCGCCGACGTGGAGTTCAGCGCCGAGGACGCGTGCCGGACCGAGCCCGGGTTCCTCTGCGAGGTGTTCGCCGCGGCCGTCGGCGCGGGGGCCACCACGCTGAACGTCCCCGACACCGTGGGCTACGCGACGCCGCTCGAGATGGACCGCCGGATCCGCACGGTGCGCGCGAACGTACCCGGCATCGAGCACGTCACGTTGTCGGTCCACTGCCACGACGATCTCGGCATGGCCACCGCGAACACGCTCGCGGCGGTCGGCGCGGGGGCGCGCCAGGTGGAGGTCACGATCAACGGCGTCGGCGAGCGCGCGGGCAACACCGCGCTCGAGGAGGTCGTGATGGCGCTCCACACGCGGGCCGCGTTCTTCGGGCTCGAGACGGGGATCGACACCACGCAGATCCACAAGACGAGCCGGCTCGTGAGCACGCTCAGCGGGATGCCCGTCCAGCCGAACAAGGCGGTCGTCGGCGCGAACGCGTTCGCGCACGAGGCGGGCATCCACCAGGACGGGATGCTCAAGGCCCGGCAGACCTACGAGATCATGCGGCCCGAGACGATCGGGAGGCCCGAGAGCGAGCTCGTGCTCGGCAAGCACTCGGGCCGGCACGCGCTGCGCGCGCGGCTCGCGGAGCTCGGCTGCCCCGTGGAGGACGCGGCGCTCGACGAGACGTTCGCGCGCTTCAAGGCGCTCGCCGACCGGAAGAAGCACGTGACCGACGCGGACCTGCTCGCGCTCCTGTCGGCGCGCGAGGCGCCGGGCGCGGCGACCTACCGCGTGGACGGGCTCGAGGTGCGGTGCGGGACCGGCGCGGCGCCCTCGGCCGACGTGCGCCTCGTCGATCCGCGGCACGGCACGCTGTCGCACTCGTGCTCGGGCAGCGGGCCGGTCGACGCGTGCTTCCGCGCGATCGACGCCATCGTCGGGGTGAGCCCGCGCCTGCTGGAGTACCGCGTCCACGCGGTGACGGAGGGCATCGACGCGCTCGGCGAGGTCAGCGTGCGGATCTGCGGCGCCGACCACGACCCCAAGACCCACCCCCAGTGGGACGACGCGGCGCGCGCGCGCGTGTTCCACGGCTACGGCGCGGACACCGACATCATCGTCGCGAGCGCGAACGCGTACGTCGCGGCCCTCAACCGGATGATCGCGGCCGAGCCCGCGCTCGTCGCGGCCAAGGCGAGCTGAGCGATGCCGCGCACGCTGTTCGACAAGGTGTGGGACGCCCACGTGGTGCACGAGGCGCCGGGGCGGCCGACCGTCCTCTACGTCGATCTGCACCTCGTCCACGAGGTGACCTCGCCACAGGCGTTCGCGGGCCTCGAGGCGCGCGGGCTGTCGGTCCGCCGGCCCGAGCGGACGCTCGCGACCATGGATCACTCGACGCCCACCAAGCAGGGCGGCCTCGCGGTCGTCGGCGCGGCGGGGCGCAGGCAGCTCGAGATGCTCGCGCGGCGCTGCGCGGAGCACGGCATCGAGCTCCTCGATCTCGACTCGCCGGACAACGGCATCGTCCACGTCGTCGCGCCGGAGCGCGGTCGCACGCACCCGGGGATGACCGTGGTGTGCGGCGACAGCCACACCTCCACGCACGGCGCGTTCGGCGCGCTCGCGTTCGGGATCGGGACCACCGAGGTCGAGCACGTCCTCGCCACGCAATGTCTCTTGCAGTCCTCGCGACCGCTGCCGTACGAGGTCCGCTTCGAGGGGACGGCGCGCGCGGGGGTCACCGCGAAGGACCTGATCCTCGCGCTCATCGCGGAGATCGGGGTCGGCGGCGCCACGGGGCACGTCCTCGAGTACGGCGGCGAGGCGGTCCGCGCGCTCTCGATGGAGGGCCGCATGACGCTCTGCAACATGTCGATCGAGGCGGGCGCGCGCGCCGGGATGGTCGCGCCCGACGACACCACCTACGAGTACCTCGCGGGCCGGCCCGGGGCTCCCGCGCGCTTCGAGGAGGCGGTCGCACGATGGCGCGCGCTCGCGACCGACGAGGGGGCGCCGTTCGCGAAGCGGGTGACGCTCGACGCGGGGGCGATCGCCCCGCGGATCACGTGGGGGACGACCCCCGCGATGAACGTCGCGGTCGACGCGCCGGTGCCCGCGCCCGACTCGGACGCGGCGCGGCGCGCGCTCGAGTACATGAAGCTCACGCCGGGCCAGCCGCTCCTCGGCCAGCCGATCGAGGTGGTGTTCATCGGCTCGTGCACGAACTCGCGGCTCGACGATCTGCGCCAGGCGGCCGCGGTGCTCGACGGGCGCAAGGTCGCGCGCGGCGTGCGCGCGCTCGTGGTCCCCGGCTCGCGCGCGATCCGCCGCGCGGCCGAGGCGGAGGGGCTCGACCGCGTGTTCGAGCGCGCGGGCGCCGAGTGGCGCGAGCCCGGCTGCTCGATGTGCCTCGCGATGAACGGCGACGAGGTCGCCCCCGGGCAGCTCGCCGTGTCCACGTCCAACCGCAATTTCGAGGGCCGCCAGGGCCCGGGCAGCCGGACGCTGCTCGCCTCTCCCCTCACGGCCGCCGCGTCCGCCGTGACCGGGGTCGTCACCGACGCGCGCACGCTGGAGACCTCCGCATGATCGCCCACAAGCCCTTCCTCGAGCTCACCTCCCGCGTCGTGCCCCTCGTGCGCGACGACGTCGACACGGATCAGATCATCCCCGCCCGCTACCTCACGGTCACCGACCGCACGGGCCTCGGCGAGGGGCTGTTCTCGGCGTGGCGCGTCGACGCCGCGTCGCCGCTGAACCGCCGCGGGAGCGCGCAGATCCTCCTCGCAGGGCGCAACTTCGGTTGCGGGTCGTCGAGGGAGCACGCGCCCTGGGCGCTCCTCGCGGGCGGCTACCGCTGCGTCGTCGCGCGCTCGTTCGCCGACATCTTCCGCGAGAACGCCCTCAAGAACGGGCTCCTCCCGGTCGCGCTCGACGAGCGCCCGCACGCGCGGCTCGCCGCCGGCGTCGCGCAGGACCCCGAGCTCGAGGTGCGCGTGGACCTCTTCGCGAAGGCCGTGAGCTTCGGCGATCACCTCGCGCGCTTCGAGATCGACGACTTCGCCCGCGAGTGCCTCCTCGGCGGGGTCGACGCGCTCGGGTACCTGCTCGCGCGGGCGGGCGAGATCGCGGCGTTCGAAGCGCGGCGAGGTGCGCCATGACCGTGCTCTACGACACCACGCTGCGCGACGGCACCCAGCGCGAGGGGGT
>JAYRVK010001076.1:0-6130 GCA_041918555.1 Sandaracinaceae bacterium | reverse complement strand
AGGTCGAGTTCGAGCTCGTCCGAGCGCCCGATGACCCGAGCGCGGCCGTCGGCCGTGTCGAAGAGCGCGATCACGCGCCCGTGGAGCGTGCCCCGGCCACCGAGCGCCGTGAGGGCGCCCTCGGTGAACCGCGCCTCGATCCGATCGGAGGCGGTGGCCCGGCCCGCGAGCTCCACCGCGACCTCGGACGGCTCGGCCCCCGGACGGTGCATCACCCCCTCGAGCCGGAGCCGCGCGTCGCGGCCCCCGGGGAAGCCGTTGCCGTGCACGCGCACGGGCTGGCCGGGGGCCCACTGCGCCGGCTCGACGGACGAGACCTCGAGCAGGACGGACTCCTCGCGGCGGTCGCAGCCGAGCACGCCGATCAGGCAGAGGAGAGAGGTCGCGAGGCGGCGCATTCGGGCCCGCGCCGAGGCTCGGCCGCGGTCCCTCGCAGGTCAACAAAACGACGTGTTCGTGCGGACCTACGCGATTGACACTCGATCGGGCGGGTGCTACCGCCCACGCCGGCGAAGCGACCTCATGACGAAGCTCGCACGACGCATCCGCGCGCTGGTCTCCCGAATCCAATCGGGGGAGGGCGGCCACGTCGCCGCGGACGTCGGCGAGGTGCTCGAGCTGTGGCTCACGAGCGGGCTCCTCCCGCTCCCGCCGGTCCTCGCGGAGCGCGCGGCGACCCTCGGCCGCGTCATCGGCGACCTCGCGCGGGCCGCGCGCCCGGCCCCGACCGACATCCCGCCCCCCATCGAGACCGCGCGCGTCACGCCCGAGCCGCCGCCCGTCGAGCGCCGCTCGGAGCCCGGGCCGGTGGTGGTGCTCGTGCCGCCCGAGCCGGAGGCCCCGGCGCCGGCGCCGGTGGTGGTGCTCGCGCCGCCCGAGGTCGAGGTCGAGCCGCCGTCGCCCGCCGAGGTGGTGGAGATCGCCGCGCCGGAGCCTGCGCCCGCGGAGAGCGCGCCGGAGAAGAAGCGCCCGAGCGTCCGCCGTCCGTCGGCGAACGGCGCCGCGAAGAAGGTGGCGGCCAAGAAGGCCAGCGCGAGGCGCGCGCCGGCCACGGCCGACAAGAAGGCTTCCTCGAAGAAGGCGCCGTCCAAGACGCCCTCGAAGCGCCCCGCGGCGCGGCGGCCCAAGGCCGACGAGTAGCGGACGGACGCCGCTTGACACGCCGGGTGGCGCGGCGCATCACTCCGGCCTCCCCGGGGCTGTAGCTCAGCTGGGAGAGCGCATGACTGGCAGTCATGAGGTCAGGGGTTCGATCCCCCTCAGCTCCACTCGGCAAAGCCCATGCTTCGGCGTGGGCTTCGCACTTCGAAGGTCTTGCATGGCCCCCTCCGGTCCCACGGGCGCCTCGCCGATGCCCGTCGCGATCTCGTCGGCCGGCCGCTGCCCTCGTGGCAGCGCCACGAGCTGCGTCCGTCGTGCTCCTCGGGGCGGGAGGGAGTGATAGCGTCGACTGTGTGACTGCCGGTTTCCTGCTCGGATCCGTCATTGGTGCGTTGATCGCTACGGCGTTGCTGTATCACCTCGTCGCCTGGATCGCGTGGAGGCTGACCCGGAATCGGTGGGCCCGAATCGCCGGCGGCTCGGTGGGGGCAATGACCCTTGCGATGCTGCTGAGCCTTGTCGGTACCGCAGGAGACCCAGACCAACCGCGTCGCCTCATGGTGATGTGGGGGCTCTACGCGGTCGCTGTGGTCTTGTGGGCGGTCGGCGACTGGCAGCGTGTCCGCAAGATGCAGCAACCTGGCGCGGAGCCGCAACCTAGCGCGCCGCCGCGACCGCCTCCGCCCCCCGAACCGCCAAGGCCGGCGACCGGTTCGTCGTCGTCTGGCCTGGCCGAGTTGGAGGGCTGCGGATGCCTCATCATCAAACTGCTCTCCGTCGGCGCCCTCGTCGTAGCCGGCTGGTGGGCGTGGACCACCTGGAGCGAGAACCGCGAAGCCGATGAGGATGCGCGCGCCCGTGACAGCGCCCACGATGCCTGGTCGCCCGACATCGAGGCGTTGCGGCAACGCGTCGAGGAGCTCGAGGCCCAAGTCGACGAGCTCGAGGCCGAGCAGTCACGCACAGATGATCGCGTGGACATTCTCGAGATCAACTTCGAGCTCGACCGCTAGGGGGGGCGCGATCGACGGTCTTGCACTCGGAGAGAACAACGGCGTTGTGTACCTCGGCCATGGATAGGCAATCGGCCTTGACGTCGCCGAGCGGTGCTTCGACCAGGCTATCCTCAATCCCTCCACGTCCGGTTCTGATGTAGCGCCACGACAGCGTTGAGCGAGATCAGCCGCCTCTCCACGGTCGGATCGCACCATGCTCGGCGCGGCGCCGCAAGAGACGGCTACGTCGCTCAGATTGTCAATACGTCTTGACCGCTAGCGACTCCCTTGCATACCGGTCACCCACACGCCCCGCTGGTATTGGCGCACGACCCACGTCTCCGTCGGGCGCTGCCAGGTCCAGACGCGCATCTGGCGGTCGTCGTAGCTGAGGGTGCTCGGCCCGAACCGCCGCTCGAACCGGTCGCGAATGGCCGCGATGTCGCCGCCCTCGATCCAGGTGTCGACCTGATCGAGCGCGACCGTCCTCGGCGCGACGTGGGCCGCGAAGATGCGCCGACCGTCGAGCGTGCACGAGACGCCGAGGCCGCCATCGCCCGAGTCGATGACCACGACGGTCCCGCCCTGCTGGCGGCAGATGAGCTCGGCTTCGGCCTGGGTGGAGTTCAGATCGGGAGCCCGCGGCTCAGCCCTCACGCGTGCGTTGGCGCGCGCTTGTGCGGATTGCTCATCGCGGCGTCGGGCGAGTGCGGCCTCCTGCGCGGATATCTCGTCCGCGCCTGCCCGCGTGGTCTCGCCCTGCTGTGCGCACACTGCCCCGCGGCGGCAGATGTAGATGGCCCGGCGACCGCAGCCCTCGGCGGCCCATGTCCGCGCGGCCACGCTGCGCGCGTCGACCTCGTTTTCCGCGCACCCGTAGAGAGCGGCGTGCTGGCGACGAACGGCGCCGCGGTAGCGTCCGGCGCTGCCGCAGCCAAGCACGCCCACGGCGAGCGCCACGCCGACGGCACCCACCATGAGCAGGGCCGCGAGGGACCGGGTCACGCCTCGCTCGCGAGCTCCCGGGTCAACCGATCCTCGAGCGTCGCGACGACGCTGTCCGCACGCACGCGAGCGTCGCGCTCCATCGGGTCCAGGCCACCCAGCCACGGCGCAGGTTGACGCCAGGGTCAGGCATCGAATCCGCCGCTTCGTTCTATGAGCCACACCCCCTCCGCGGGGGCCCCCCCGACGCCTCTTCTCGGTCACGTCGCCCGACCTTAGCATCGGTGATCACCGCCGGGCGCGGGACGTCGACCTCGCCCTCTTTCCGACGAGTCCGTCGTGGTCGATGGCGGCATGTGAGCTCGCCCGCATGGCGACGACTCCTCGTCGCGTCAGGGGCCCGCGCAGGGATCGGGGTCCGCGCAGCTCATGCGGGCGCCGAGCTCGATCCAGCGCTCGAGGGCGACGATCTCGTTCGGCGCGAGGTACGGGGGACCGTCGGCCGGCATGCGGAAGCCCCACGGGGGCGGGTCGAGGAGCTTCTGGACGAGGAAGCTGGAGGGCGCGTCGCACGCGACGACGTAGCCGCGCATGTCCTCGACCACGCCCGCGTAGGTGCCGAGGTCGAGGGCGTTCTGCGGATCCGGGCCGCCGTGGCAGTGCGCGCACTCGCGCTCGAGGAGCGGGCCGATCCGCGCGTAGTCGATGCACGCCTCGGCCGGCGTGTCGGCGCAGCGCTCGACGAGGTTCGCGTCCTCGTTGGCGGCCTCGTCTCGCGCACGGACGACTACGCAGTACCGCTGCTCGGGCGCGAGGCCGGTGATCGTCAGGCAGCTCGCGCCAGGCGCGCTCACGTACGGGGTCCACGCGGGCGGCGTGGTCCCGGGCTCGGTCGAGAAGTACACCGCGTAGCGCAGCGCGCCGGGCGCGGTCGCGTCGTCGGTCGCCGGCGCCCAGCACACCTCGAGCTCGCCCGCGCGCGCCTCCGCGCGCTCGGCGCCCGCGAACGCCGGCGCCGTGCGGTCGGCGCAGACGGCGGGATCCTCCGGGCAGGAGGGCAAGGCACCTTGCTCGATCCAGAGCTGGATCCGCGCGAGCTGCGCCTCGTTCAGCGGGACGCCGCCGCGGGGCATGCGGAGCCCCTGCGGGGGCGTGTCCGAGGTGACCTTGTAGTGGAGCAGGCTCCGCTCGGGGCGGCACGGAACGACCACCGCGCCGGTCTCGCTGCCCGCGAGCACGGCGGCGTGACTCTCGAGCCGCAGACCGCGGCGCGGCTCGGCGGCCCCGTGGCAGGTGAGGCAGTGCGCGTCGAAGATCGGCTGGATCGCCGTCGCGTAGTCGACGCATCCGGTGATCGGGGTCGGAGTCGCGGTGGCCTCCACCACGTTGCAGTCGCGCTGTCCGGACGCGTCCTCGGCGCGCACGACGAAGCGGTGCGACGTGTCGGTCGCGAGGCCCGCGATGCGGATCGTCTCGGCGCCGCGCACCATGTCGAGCGGCGTCGCGAGATCGAGGGGCGCGTCCGCGGCGGCGACGAAGACGCGATAGCGGATCTGATCGCGCGGGGTGTGATCGTCGTCGGCCGCGCGCCAGCGCAGGATCGCGGCCTGCGGACCGTCGGCGGTCGCGCTCTCCACGCCCGCGAAGGTCGGCGGGCGGTCGTCGTCGGTGCCCTCCGCGCAGTGCGAGAGACCGGCGTCTTCGGTCGCGGCGTCGGTGCCCGCGTCCTCGCCGGCGTCCGGGGTGCCCGCGTCGGAGGGGCTCGGCGAGGGACAGCCGGCGAGCAGCAGCACGGCGAGGGCGAGCGCACGAGGAGGCATGGATCGGCGCCTACGCGCGCCCGCTGGCCGTCGTTTGATCCGCGTCAAGGAATCTCCCCCGCGCTCCAGCTCGTGAGGCGGCGCTCGAGCGCGAGGAGCGCCCGCCCGCTCGCGTAGCCGCACCCCCCAGTGAGCAGGATCACCGCGTAGAGCTGCGGGGCCTCGTACGCGATCTGCGCCGCGAGGGCGCGCGCGCCGAGGCCGTGCGGCGCGCCGACCACCATCTCGCTCACCACCGCCACGACGAGCCCCGTGGCGATCCCGTGCCGCAGCGCGGTCGCGCACGCGGGCAGCGCCTCGTACCCGTGGAGCCAGCGAACGGTCTGCCACCGCGAGGCGCCCATCGCGCGGAGCGCGCGCAGGCGCGCCGGCGAGCGCGCCCGCAGCCCGCTCGCGAGGTGCATCGAGACCACGAGCGCCGAGGCCCACGCGACGAGCACGATCCGCGCGCCCTCGCCGTAGCCGAGCACGAGGAGCAGGAGGGGGAACACGAGGAGCGGCGGGACGGCCCGGAGGAAGTCGAGCCCCGGTTCGACTCGGCGGGAGGTGCCCGCCCACGCGCCGAGCGGGAGCCCCGCGACGAGGCCGAGCGCGACGCCCGCGAGCACCCGCAGCGAGGTGGCCGCGAGGTCGAGCGCCAGCTCGCCCGAGCCCAGCCCCGTCGCCAGCGCCTCGAGCGTGTCGAGCGGTCCCGCCACCGCGCGGTGCCGCAGCGCGCCGGTCTCCGTGGAGAGCGTCCACGCCGCGAGCGCGAGCGCCGCGCTGCCCCCGATCACGCCGCGCGCAGCCACCGGGCAAGCTCCTCGTGGGCGCCGCGCGCGCCGGGATCGATCTGTCCGCGCACGCCACCGGGCGAGCCTCCGAGCACCACCACGCGGCTCGCCAGCGAGAGCGCGCTCGCGGCGTCGTGCGTGACGAGGAGCAGCGCGGGGGCGCCGGGGCCCGAGCAGGCGGCGAGGAGCGCCTCCGAGAGCTGCGCGCGCGCGGGCGCGTCGAGCGCAGAGAACGGCTCGTCGCAGACGAGGAGCCGCGGGCGGCCGACGAGCGCGCGCAGCAGGGCGACGAGCTGGCGCTGCCCCCCCGAGAGCGCGGCCGGCGAGGCGCGCGGGTCGATACGCCCCGCGGGATCGAGGGCCGCGAGCACCGCCTCGAGCGCGCCCTCCGTCGGCTCGCCCCGCACCTCGAGCGGGAGGAGCACGTTGCGCCGCACGTCGAACCAAGGAAGCAGACTCGCCCCCGGATCCTGCGGCACGAACCCGATCCGCGGGT
>JAYRVK010001075.1:0-6635 GCA_041918555.1 Sandaracinaceae bacterium | reverse complement strand
GGGCGGCTTGTACGACGAGCCGTAGATGAGCTTCGCGTAGAGGCCCGCGACGGGGAACTCGTAGACCACCGCGGCGCGGTTCGAGAGCTGGAACGCCCCGCGTCCGTCGATCAGCACGTCCTCGCCGGTCGGGCCCGGCACCGTCGTGTCGCCGATGTCGCCGAGGCAGTTCCAGACCTCGGTGTTGCACGCGATCACGCTGTTGTGATCGCCGCGCGAGCCGAGGGTGAGCTGGAGCCGATCCCACGGGTTCCACGTGAGCTGTGCATAGGCACCGAAGTTGACGAACTCGCGGCTGCCGAAGCCGCCGTCGTCGGTGGTCGCGCCGGTGGCGATGTTCACCGTCTCGATCCGCAGGAGGTCCTCGAAGTCGTGCGCGTAGTCGACGCCGAGGCGCACCGACGAGCGCGGCGCGAACGTGTAGTCGGCCTGCACCACCGCGTCGATCGCGACGTTGCCCATGCGCCGGCGCTGAAAGCTCCCGGGGACGAGGCGATCGAGGATGCGTTCGTCGGGGGTCGGCTGCCCGCCCGAGATCGCGAGCGAGGCGTCGAGCGCGAAGGTGCCCGGCTCGTGGCGCCCGAGCTCGAGCCGGATCCGACCGTAGCCGTTGAGGTGCGTGATGCGCGTGTCGTGGGTGAGGAACGAGAAGTCCTGCCACTCCGCGCGGCGATCGAAGTACTGGAGGTTGCCGTCGACGGAGAGCCGCGCCTCGTCGGAGAGCTGGTAGCTGCCGATGCCGTAGAAGCTCGCGGTCTGCTCGTAGTCGTTCGCGCTGATCGGGTTGGCCTGGAGGAGCTCGCGCGCGCTCGCGTCCCACCCGGGCGACGGATAGCCGCGCGGCGGATCGTAGGCCGACGGATCGACGCGGAAGAGGCTCGCCTGGATCAGATCGTCGATGCCCGGCACCTGCAGCCCCGAGCGATCCGAGTAGTGGAACGCGCCCGAGAGCAGGAAGCGGAAGCCCTCGTGCTCGGCCGCGGTGAGGAACGAGACCGAGCCGTTCCCGGTCGTCGCGTTGGGGTTCTGCATCAGGTACCCGTCGAGGGTGAGCTGATGCCCGGGGCGCCGGTTGCGCTCCGCGTCGGCGCCTTGGAAGGTGATGATGTTGATGACGCCGAGGAACGCGTTCGCGCCGTAGAGCGCCGACGCGGGGCCGCGCAGGATCTCGATCCGATCCACCGCCTCGATCGGGATCAGCTCGTAGCCGAGGAAGCTCGCCGCGGTCGGGCGGAACGCGGTGGGCTGGCCGTTGATCATCACCTGGATGACGTCGTTCGGCGTGCCGGTCTCGCTGAAGATCCCGCGCACGCCGGCGAGGTGGAAGGTGTGATCGTCGATCACGTGCATGCCCGCCACGTGGCGCAGGGCGTCCGCGACCGTGCGGTAGCCGCGCTGCCGGAGATCGCGGTGCGTGATCACCTCGACGACCGAGGGCGCCTCCTCGATCGTCATCTGCGTCCCCGTCGCCGTGACGGTCATCCCGAGGAGCTCCTCGAGCGACACGTCCTCGATCGCGTCCACGTCGAAGCCCGCCTCGTCGTCGGCGCCCTCGTCGCCGTCGCCCGCGCCGTCTCCCGCATCCGCATCCGCGCCCGCGCCCGCGCCCTCGCCCTCGGTGCTCGTGCTCGTGCTCGTGCTCGTGCTCGTGCTCGTGCTCGTGCTCCCGCTCCCGCTCCCGCTCCCGCTCCCGCCCTCGCCCTCGCCCTCGCCCTCGCTCTCTCCCTCGTCTCCCTCCACGTCCGCGTTCGCCTCCGGCTCCCGCGGCTCGGCGACGCCCGCGTCGGCGTCCTGCGCGCGCACCCCGAGCGGCGCGCTCAGCGCGAGCCCGAGGACCACCACGACGGCGCGCCAGAGCGTCACGGGCAGGGCGTCGCGTCGGGCGTCCAGCAGCCCACGGTCTCGATGGCCCCGGCGCGGATCGTCCACTCCTCGACGCTGCTCACCGGATCGCCGAACTCGTCGAGATCGACGGGGCCCGCGGCGCCCTCGTAGTTGACCATCCCGGCGCTCGCCGCTCCGAGGAAGACGTCCCACTGCTCGGGGTTCACCACCGTGCCCGTGCTCGTGTTGCGGAGGTTGTCGCGCACGCTCGTCCGGTCCTCGGGGTCGCCGAGCGCCATCGCGATCGCGATGAGCATCGCCGCGTCGTACGCGTTCGCTCCGAACGGGCCCGGCTCCTCCGCCCAAAGCTCCATGTAGCGCGCGGTGAAGGTGGCGAAGTTCGCCCCGGTCGGCGACGCCGGGATGGTCCCGAGCGCGCCCTCGAGGAACGCGTCGTCGCCGACGGCCTCGACGAACGAGGCGTCGCGCAGCCCGTCCGGGAACATCCACGCGCCCGGATCGAAGGCGCGCGAGATCGCGGTCTGCGCGAGCGCCGCGCCGTCGGTGGTGAACGAGATCATGAACACGCCGTCTGGCGATCCGGCGGCGGCCGCCGTGATCGCCGCGTCGGCGAAGCCGGGCGCCTCCCCGTCGTACGCGAGGAAGTCCGCCGACCCCCCGAGGAGCTCGAGGCTCTCGATGAAGACCGCGCGCAGGCCGTTCCCGTACGGGTCGTCGCGGTTGAGCACGAACACGTTCGTGAGCCCCTCACGCTCCGCGATCGCCGCCATGATCTTCCCCTGGAGCGCGTCCGACGGCGCGGTCCGGTTCACCCAGCCCTGATCGTCGAGGTCGGTGATCGCCGGCGACGTGGACGACGGCGAGACCATCACGATGCCCTCCGCGATCGCCACCGCGGACGCCGGGATCGTCTCCCCGCTGCACGCGCAGCCGACGACGCCCGAGATCGGGCTCGCGTTGGCGAGCTCGGTCAGCGCGGCCACCGCCCGCGTCCCATCGCACGCGGAGTTGCAGCTGACGAGGCCCACCGAGCGGCCGTCGATCCCGCCGTTGGCGTTGATGTTCCTCAGCGCCGTCACGATCGCTTGCTCCATCCCCTCGCCGACGGGCAGCGGCCCGGTGACCGGGAGCGACGCGCCGAGGTAGTAGTAGCCGGGCAGCGCGACGCTGCACATCGAGAGCCCCGTGACCATCCGGGTCTCGTCGGGCGTACCCCCGTCGGTCCCCGATCCCCCTCCGTCGCACGCCCAGAGCAGCGCGACCCACACGCCTAGAACGCTCGCACGCACCTTCATGACACCCCCCCCCCCGGAACGAGCCATGCACCCAGGGCGATTCTAGGAGGTTCGGGTCCCGATGGATAGCGTCAGCGCCCCGCCTGACGGAGCGCGCGCAGGAACGCGTCGGCCTGCTCGAGGGGCACGCGCGTCAGACGCAGCGGGCGCCGCGAGCGCGTGGCCACGTCGAGCACCACGTGCCCGCGCTGCGCGGGGACGAGGATGTCGAGCGCCAGGTCCAGCGCCGCGCCGCCGAGCACCAGCCCCGACGCGACCAGCAACAGGACGAGCTCACCGCTGCGCACCCCGTCGAACAGCACGAGCGATCCGAAGAGGACCCCGCCGCTCAGCGCGAGGGCGCCGATCGCGAGGTGGATCGCCGGATAGCGCGTCTGCCGCGAAGCGCCCTCGAGCGCGTCGACGCGCCACGTCTCCTCGCCCTCGCGCACGGTGCGCCCGAGCAGCGACACGCGCGTCCTGACCTCGATGCGCGGGCCCGAGAGCTTGAGCTCGGCCTCGGTGCGCACCCCGAGCAGGAACGCGACGCCCCGGACGAGCCACGAGACGAGCGCCCAGCCGCTGATCCACCGGAGGACCTCGCGAATCCCCCCCCTCGGGGCGCGGCCGAGCCGGCCGTGGACGCTCGAGCCGACGGCGGCGCGCTCGTCGGCCCCCTCTCCCGCGAGGGCGCTGGCGAGGCGGCGCGTGGCCTCGTCGAGGCCGCTCGTCGCGAGCACGTCGCGGAGCGCGCGCTTCGCCGCGTCGGCCCTCGACGCCCCGAGCGCGGTGAGCCGCGCGGCGTTGCGGGCGCGGACCTCGGCGCGCTCGCCGCCCGAGCCCGCGCCCTCGTCGACGACGCGCTGCGCGAGCTCCGACCACACCGTCCCTGCGCGCGCCGGATCGAGCAAGCGATCGACGAGCGGATACACCGCGTAGTCGCCCGAGACCTCGAGCCAGTCGGCGTGGCGCACGAAGCGGAAGACGGCCGCGCGCGCGTCCTCGCCGCCGGCGAGCGCGTCCTCGAGCCCGGCCACCGCGAAGGCCGCGACCAGCGCGCGCTCGAGCGGGGTCTTGGCGCCGCTCGAGAGGATCCCGAGCAGGTTCCCCGCGCTCGTCTCCGCCGCCTCGTGCGTGACGCCCCGCTCCTCGGCCTTCTTCTCCGCGAGCTTCGCGCCGGCGAAGAGCGCGCGCGCCTCGGCCTGACCGCCGAGCACGTCGCGCGCGAGCGCGGCGAGCGGCGCGGGATCGTCGACCGCTTCGAGCGCCTCCACCGCGCGGTCGAGGTCTTGCGGGCGCACCGGCGCTGCGTCGGTCGTCGTCATCGGCGCGGCATCATAGCGGGGACTGGCGAGGTTGCCCGCACCCACGCGATCGCGATTCCGAGGCATGCTCTCGGGATGGCCATCGACACCGACCTCTTCGTCGCGAAGGGGGCGCCGCGGCGACGCATCGTCCACCGCGCGACCCTCGCCGCGCCGCCCGAGCGGGTCTTCGACACGCTGACCACCGCCGAGGGCATCCGCTTCTGGAACGGCATCGACGCGAACGTCGAGCTCGCGATCGGCGGCCGCTACGAGTGGCTCTTCGAGCCCTCGATGCCCGAGGGTCAGAAGGGCGGCGAGGGCTGCCAGATCCTCGCCTACGTCCCGCCGTCGGTCCTCGCGTTCAGCTGGAACGCGCCACCCTTCCTGCCGGAGGCCCGCGCGAAGCGCACGTGGGTGGTGATGACGTTCACCGCCGTCGACGGGCGCACCGCGGTCGAGCTCACGCACCTCGGCTTCGGCGAGGGGGCCGAGTGGGACGAGTGCTTCGCGTACTTCGATCGCGCGTGGGGGCGCGTGCTGGACGCGCTCGACGCGCACCTCAGGGGCTGACGGACACCAGCACCACCTCGTCGCCCTCGCGGATCACGCCGGCCCCGTCGTGCACGAGGTTCTGCCCGAAGAGCGCGGCGCGCCCGACCTTGCGGAAGCGGCCGAGCTCCGCGAGCACGCCGGAGCCGCGCTCGCCGCGATCGGGATCGACGTCGACCACCGAGCAGCGCGAGCAGGCCTTCCTCACGTGCAGGGTCAGCGGCCCGATGCGGAGCTCCGTCCACGCGTCCTCGGCCCAGGCGGGCGGGCCCGCGACCACGAGGTTCGGGCGGAACCGCCGCGCGTCGATCGGCTGGTCCAGGCGCGCGGCGAGCGCGGTGAGGGAAGCCTCGTTGACGAGGAGGAACGGGAAGCCGTCCTGGAACGCGACGAGGTCGCCGGGCCGCGCGTCGTCGCGATCTGCGGGGCGTCGCGTCGAGTCGGGCAAGCGCGCGAGGCGGTACGGGCCTCCGAGGTGCTCCGCGAGGAACGCCGCCGCCGCGTCTCCCGCGTCCTCGGCCGCCACCGCGTCGCCCCAGATCGTGACCGTCCGCGGCTCCCCGGGGCCGGCGGTCGCGACCTCGACGCGCGCGCCGCCCGGCGCCTCGATCGCGAGCCGACCGCCGGCCAGCCGCGGGACGAGGCGAGCGAGCTCCGGCCGCTCTCGCTGCGTGACGAAGCGTCCCCCCGCGTCGACCACCATGAACCGTCGATCGCCGACGATCCCGCGCTCGTCGATGGTGGCCTCCTCCACGCGAGCCCCGCAAAGGGACTTGACGGGGTACCTCCAGATGGCGGCGAGCGTGATCAAAGACCGAGCCTCTCGCGCAGCGCCGCGAGCTCCTCGTCGACCTTCTTCTCGAGGTCGTCCTCGCGTTGCTTGGTCGAGGCGCGCGGCGCGGGCGGGTGAGCCTCGATCGCGGCCTCCGGATCCGAGAGGCGCTCGAGCCCGCGCGGCAGCCCGGCCGGCGGGGCGAGGCTGAGCCGCTCGTCGGAGTCGAGGGCGCGCAGCGCGTCGGCGACCCGCGCCGCACCGCCTTCCGCGTCGAGCGCGGCGACCCGCGCGCGCGCCGCCTCGATCGCCGCCGGCGCGAGCGCGGCGTCGAGCGTCACCGCGAGCGTCGCCGCGGCGTCTGCGACGTGCGCGAGCCCCGCCTCCTCGAGCCCGTGCGCGAGGGCGAGCTGCTCGCTCGACGGATCGCGCGCGACGAGCCCCGCCCCGACCGCGAAGGCCCGCAGCGCGCCCGGGCCGGCGAGCCGCCCGAGCACCACGTCGGCGGCCTGGTACGCAGAGAGCGCGTCGGGGCCCTCCGCGAACATGTGCGCGTCGAGGCCGTAGCCCGGGACGCGTCGGCGGAGCAGGCGCGCCGCCTCGGGGTCCGCGCCGACGTCGAAGAGCCAGACCGCGTCGCGGCTCACGAGCGAGAGCTGGACGAGCGAGGGCGCGAGATCGTCGAGGTCCAGGGCGTGCGCCCGCACCACGACGACGGGCACGTCGGGCCGGAGCCCGAGCGACGCGCGCAGCGCCGGCCGATCCGGGTGCGGCGCCCACCCGAGCGGCGCGACGGGCCCGACCACGCGCACGCGATCGCGTCCCACGCCGTGGCCGGCCACCGCGGGGACCCAGGCCGCGTGCGCGACGAGCACCACGTCCGCGTCG
>JAYRVK010001074.1:0-4970 GCA_041918555.1 Sandaracinaceae bacterium | reverse complement strand
TGGCTCCAGATGCGCCATGGAGAGGATCACGGGGTGAGGACCCCGAGCACGCCCGAGGCGATCGACGCGCTCGCGGCGACCGGGCACGTCGATCCGCACGAGGCGGACGCGCTGCGCTCGAGCCACGATCTGCTCCGCGACGTCGAGCTCGCGCTCAAGCTCTACGACGAGCACCGCGAGCCGACGCTCGAGCCCGAGGGGCGGACCGGCTCGCACGTGGCGCGCGTGCTGTCGATCCCCGCGCGCGACGGGATGAGCCCCGCCGAGGCGCTCGCGCAGACCTACCGGCAGCGCGCGGAGCGCGCGCGCGAGCTGTTCGAGAAGCACCTCGGGCCGGTCGGCGCGCCGCCACCCTGGGAGGCCTCCCGATGAGCCGCGTGCTCCTGGTCCTCACCGATCCCGCGCTCGGCGCGCGCCTCGCGGCGGAGCTCACGCGCGCGGGCCACGACGCGCGCGCGGTCACGAGCGGCGAGCGCGCGATGGATCGCTTCATCCAGGAGCCGAGCGACGTCGTGGTCGTCGACTACGACCTCGAGGGCCGCGACGGAATCACCACCGCCGAGGCGATCCGCTGGATGCCGGGCGGCCGGCGCGCGCGCGTCGTGCTCACCGCGGCGAAGGAGCCCGAGGACGGGCCGCTCGCGGCGCTCGGCGAGGCCGTCGACGCGTTCGCGACGCTCGTCGGGCTCGACACCGCGGCGCTCGTCGCCGCGGTGGCGCGCGCCGCGGCGGTCGAGCCGCACACCGCGGAGACCCGCGTGCTCAGCACCGAGCACGTCCTGCTCGAGGCGGAGCGCCGCCGCACCGCGAGCGGCACGCTCGACGCGCCGGAAGACGACCTCGAGGACGAGGCGACCCCCGTCGACGACGAGCCCGAGCTCACGCGCGCCCGGCAGAGCCCGGCCGCCGAGGAGGACCCCGTGACCCTCGACGAGCCGATGCCCGACGCGTGGGATCTCGGCGACCGCGATGGGCTCCTCGAGGGCCGCGAGGTGCGCGCGCTCGCGGAGGAGTCCTCCGAGACGCTGAGCGAGCTCGCCGGCACGTTCGAGCGGATCTCCTTCGCGCGCGTGCTCCACCGCATGGCGGAGAAGCGCGCGACGGGCGCGCTCATCTGCGTCCATCCCCCGGATCTGCGGCAGACCACCGAGGGCAGCGAGCCGACCAAGGTCGTCTACTTCCGCGCGGGCGTGCCGGTGCACGTGCAGAGCAACGTGCTCGAGGAGTGCCTCGGCCAGGTGCTCACGCGGATGCGCAAGATCGGCCCCGTCGCCCTGAAGGAGTCCCTCAAGGCGGTGCGCCGCGGCGAGGGCCGGCAGGGCGAGATGCTCGTCGAGATGGGCGCGATCGAGCCGCTCGAGCTCTCGGAGGCGCTGGCGCAGCAGATCCGGCTCAAGCTCTTCGAGCTGTTCGCGTGGCGGCGCGGCACGTTCCGCTTCACGACGGAGCATCGCCCGCCGCTCGACGGCATCGACCTCGAGCTCGGCCTCGCGGAGATCGCGTACCGCGGCCTCGCCGCGACCCACGATCCGCGCGACGTGCGCGCGCTGCTCGAGCCCCACGCGCACCGCTACGTGATCCCGCAGGCGCGCAAGCTCGTCCGCTT
Organism: Sandaracinaceae bacterium; assembly: GCA_041918555.1. Lineage (GTDB taxonomy): Bacteria > Myxococcota_A > Polyangia > Polyangiales > Sandaracinaceae > JACKEC01. The sequence goes on along the minus strand of JAYRVK010001074.1, from coordinate 3,364 downwards.
CCTCCCGCTCGCGGAGGAGCGCGGGCTCCGCGCGGTGATCCGACGCGCCGACGGGAGCCACACCCTCGGCGAGCTGCTCGCCGGGAGCAGCGATCCGGGCCGCGCCGCGGTGCTCCTGCACGCGATGGAGTGCCTCGACGCCGTGCGCCTCGCCGACGAGCCGCTCCGCACGCGCGCGAAGCCCGCGGCCTCGCTCCCGAGCGTCCCCTCCGCGGTCGCGACGCTGCCCTCGTCCGGATCGAGCGCCGAGCCGATCGCGTTCGCCTCGTCGGACTCCGTCTCGCTCCCCGCGCCGACGCCGATCACCGACGACCTCCGCGACGCGACCGATCCCGAGGACGACCCGGATCCCGATCTCGCGGCCCCGCTGCCGGAGGTGGTCGATCGCGACCGCACGTCGGTGGCCCGCCCTCCGCGGGCCCGGCGCGACGAGGCCGCGACGACGCTCGCGTCCGCAGAGGAGCTGGGCCTGCTGGTCGAGGAGCCGCCCCGCGGGGAGCTGACCCTCGCGTCCTCGTCGGCGTCGATCGAGGCCGAGCCCGAGCGCGACGCCGGCGGCTCCGGGCTCCGCGCGAGGTCGAGCGGCGAGCTCGACGAGCGGGTCGAGCGGCTGCTCCGCGCCGAGCGCCGCTTCCGACGCGGCCAGCGCGCGCTCGGGAAGGCGCAGTGGGAGCCGGCGATCGAGGCCCTGGAGGAGGCGGTGCGGCTGTGCCCGGACGAGGGTCAGTTCCTGAGCCACCTCGCGTGGGCTCGCCACGCGGCGAGCCCCGACGACGCGACGCTGCTCGCGCGCTGCGTCGCCGACGCGCAGCGCGGCTGCCGCTACGCACCCGACGTCGCGTCGGTCCATGCTCTGCTCGGTCGGCTCTTGCGCGCGAGCGAACGCCTCGACGAGGCGCGCCAGGCCTACGCCCGGGCGCTCGCGATCGAGCCCGAGCACGCCGACGCCCGGCGCGAGCTGCGCGAGCTGGATTCCTGAGCGCGCGCGCGGGGATTCGCGTCGGCTGGCGCTCCGCGCTCGTGTGCTACAACGCCCCGCGAGGAGGTCGGACCATGGTCGACAAGCTCGAGAAGATCTGGATGGACGGAGAGCTCGTCGCCTGGGACGACGCGAACGTCCACATCCTCACGCACACCCTCCACTACGGCCTCGGCGCGTTCGAAGGCATCCGCTGCTACGAGACCGAGGACGGCAGGAGCGCGATCTTCCGGCTCAGGGAGCACGTGCGGCGGCTCTTCGACTCGGCGCACATCGCGACGCTCGAGGTCCCCTTCACGCAGCCGCAGATCGTCGACGCGTGCGTCGAGACCGTCCGGGTGAACAAGCTCAAGGCGTGTTACCTCCGCCCGCTGTTCTTCGTCGGCGACGGTGCGATGGGCCTGGGCGCGATGAGCAACAAGACGCGCGTCGCCATCGCGGTCTGGAAGTGGGGCGCCTACCTCGGCGAGGAGGGCCTGCAGAAGGGCATCCGCGCGCGCGTCAGCTCGTTCACACGGCCCGGCGTCAACATGCTGATGGCCAAGGGCAAGATCGTCGGCCACTACGTGAACTCGATCCTCGCCAAGCGCGAGGCGCTCACCACGGGCTTCGACGAGGCCATCCTCCTCGACGGGCAGGGCTACGTGTCCGAGGCGAGCGGCGAGAACATCTTCGTCGTGCGGGACGGCGTCGTGAGCACGCCCGCGCACGGCGCGAGCATCCTCGGCGGCATCACCCTATACACGAACATCCACCTCCTCGGGTAGATGATGGTCGAGCTGCGCGAGCGCGCGATCGCGCGGGACGAGCTCTACATCGCGGACGAGGTCTTCCTGTGCGGCACCGCCGCCGAGGTCACCCCGGTGCGCGAGATCGACGGCCGCCGCATCGGGATCGGCGCGCGCGGCGCGCTGACCAAGCGCGTGCAGGACCGCTACTTCCAGGTCGTGCGCGGCGTCGAGGTCCCGAAGCGCGAGTGGCTGACGTACGTGTGAGCGCGCGAGACGGCTACGCGCCGGCCTCGTCCGACGCGCCCGCGTCCTCGAGCGCGGCCGCGAAGTACACGAAGCGGTTGCACATCTGGCACTGGTAGAAGTCGTTCGCGCGGATGATCTGGTTGTAGAGCTGCGGCGCGACCTGCATGCGGCACCCCATGCACACGCCGTCCTTGGCCTCGACGAGCGTCGGGTGGAGCTGCGTGCGGAGCCGCTCGTACCGCCGGAAGATCTCCTTCGGGATCTTCGCCGAGGCCTCCTTGCGACCGGCGGTGATCACGTCGCGCTCCGCGCGCAGCTTGGCGAGGCGCGCCTCGCTGCTCGCCTCGGCGTCGGCGAGCTCGCGCCGCTGCTCGTCCAGCTCGCGCAGCGGCTCCTCGAGGACCTTGCGCGTCTCCGCGATCACGCCCTCGAGGCGCTCCTTCTCCGCCTCGCCGTCCTTGATCGAGCGGCGGATCGCGTCGAGCTCGCGCTCGGCCGCCTCCGCCTCGCGCATGTTGCGCGCCTTGGCCCCCTTCGCCTTCGAGCGCGAGAGCATGTCCGCGCGGAGCTTGAGGTCCTCGTCCTGCGCGGACATCAGGGCCTCGGCCTCGTCCATCTCGCGCTTCTGCGAACCGACCAGCTGTTCGAGCGCCTGCATCGCGATGCGGCGCTCCTCGAGCTCGAGCGGGATGCCCTCGAGCTGCTCCTCGACGTGCCGGGAGGCGGCGTCGATCTCGGCAAGCTTCACGAACGCCTTGAGCTGTTGCTTCACGGGCGCCGAACTAACGCGAGTCGCGCCCGCGTGCAAGGTGCGGGTGTGGGCCCAGTCGGACTCGAACCGACAACGACCCGTTTATGAGACGGGGGCTCTGACCGATTGAGCTATGGGCCCGGGGATCGGGAGGACTAGCCGTCGATGAACGAGCGGAGCTGCTTGCTGCGGCTGGGGTGGCGCAGCTTGCGGAGCGCCTTCGCCTCGATCTGGCGGATGCGCTCGCGCGTGACCTCGAAGTCCTGACCGACCTCTTCGAGCGTGTGATCGCTCTTCTCGCCGATGCCGAAGCGCATGCGCAGGACCTTCTCTTCGCGCGGCGTCAGCGTCTTGAGGACGCGGCGCGTCTGCTCCTCGAGGTTGTTGTTGATGACCGCCTCGACGGGGCTGACCACCGACTTGTCCTCGATGAAGTCCCCCAGATGCGAGTCCTCCTCCTCGCCGATCGGCGTCTCGAGCGAGATGGGCTCCTTCGCGATCTTCAGGACCTTGCGGACCTTGTCGAGCGGGAGCTCCATCTTCTCGGCGATCTCTTCCGGCGTCGGCTCGCGCCCGTACTCCTGCACGAGGTACCGCGACGTCCGGATGAGCTTGTTGATCGTCTCGATCATGTGGACCGGGATACGGATGGTCCGT
>JAYRVK010001073.1:0-9192 GCA_041918555.1 Sandaracinaceae bacterium | reverse complement strand
CGCGCACGTCGACGTCGAGGGCCTGGGCGCGGGGCTCCGCCATCGGTACGCGTTCTTCACCGAAGGACGCGCGGCGCGGAGCCCGATCGGGCGCTTCCGCGCCGCGATCGGGCCGGAGTCGATGGCGCCACTGATGATCGGCGCGGTCTCGTGCACCAACAACTCACGCGCGCTCGACACCCTCGCGCACGCGGCGGGGCGCGACGACCTCGACGTGTTCCTCTACCTCGGCGACACGACCTACAACGACGGCGCGCGGACGCTCGAGGACTACCGCGCCGACTGGGGCGGGCAGATCGGCAAGGACGCGTACCGCGCGCTGCGCGCGTCGGTGAGCGCGCTCGCCACGTGGGACGACCACGAGTTCGACAACGACTGGAACCCGGAGACGATCGACGCGGCGCAGCGCGCCGCCGCGGTGCAGACGTTCTTCGAGCACCAGCCGCTGCGGCGCGACGCGACGAGCCCCGATCGCGTGTGGAAGAAGGTGTCCTGGGGCCGCACCGCGGATCTCTTCGTCCTCGACTGCCGGAGCGAGCGGCGTCCGTCGACCCGCGGGAGCACCGACGAGTATCTCTCCCGTGCGCAGATGGACTGGCTCAAGGCCGAGCTGTCGGCCAGCTCCGCGGTGTTCAAGCTCATCCTCAACTCCGTGCCGATCACCGACTTCCCGGGCGCGTTCGACCTCGCGCAGAACGATCGCTGGGAGGGCTACCCGACGCAGCGCGAGGAGATCCTCTCGCACATCGACGACGAGGCGATCACCGGCGTGCTCTGGGTCGCGGGTGACTTCCACCTCGCGAGCAGCCAGCGCGTCGACACGAGCGGCCCCGGCGCGACGCAGTCCGAGATCCTCGTCGGCCCGGGCGCGCAGACCGGGAACCCCCTCGCCCTCTCGCTCGGGGGCGCGCAGTTCGACTTCGCGAGCACCACGAACAACTACACGGTGCTCGAGCTGTTGCCGGCGATGGGGAGGATCCGCGCGTACTGGGTCGACGGCGGCGGATCCAACTTCGAGGTCCACGAGCTCGACCTCGCGTGACGCGGCGCGAGTTACCATGCGCGGCGTGAGCCTCCGACGCGCAGCCCCTCTGGTCCTCGCCCTCCTCGCCCTCGGCTGCGGCGCGCGCCGCGCCGCCAACGTCGTGATCGCGCCTGCGCCGGTCGTCGGCACCGCGGCCAGCGGGTGCCAGCTGACCCTCGAGGTCGGCGTCGTGCGCACGCGCGCGGGCTGCGAGATCGACGAGCGCGTGAGCGGGCAGACGACGGTCCTCTCGTACGGGTGCGGCGACGGGCCGGCGTCCGCGTCGTTCGCCGACGCGACCTTCACGGGCGGGGTCACGAACGGCGCGCTCGACGTCGCGATCGAGACCGCGTTCCAGTTCACCGACGGCTGCACCTGGCGCACGAAGCAGCGGATCCAAGGCGTGCTCGCGTCGGGGCAGCTCCAGTACTCTTACGAGGAGCAGCCCGATCCCGGCCAGCAGGGCTGCGCCGCGGGCTGCCTCGCCGACGCGCCCGTCCGCGTCTACTGACGGTCCGTTGTGATAGCTTTCCCTCCGTGACCGGTCGCCCCGTGTCGTCTTGGCTTCGCCCCGTCCTCGCCTCGCTGATCGCGCTCGCCGGTTGCGGCAACGAGCGCACGCAGAGCGTCACGTTCACCGTCGCGGCGCCGTCGGACTCGGCGGACTGCAACGCGGTGATGACGATCGCCGATCCGTGCACGACCGTGATGGTGTTCGACAGCGAGACCGGCGAGCAGCTCGGCCTGGTCGACGTCTCGGATCCCGAGCGCAAGACGAGCTTCAAGCTCCAGTTCGAGGGCAACGCGGAGCCGCGCTTCGACGTGCCGCTCGAGCCAGGCCAGCGCGTCGACGTGCGCGTGGTCGTCTACGAGAACGACGGCGCGGCGCGCTACGGCGCGTTCGTCGAGGACGTGGATCCGACCGCGGGCCCGGTGAGCATCCGGCTCTACCCGTTCCGGCAATGGGCGTGCGGCGGCGATCGCCCCAACGTGCCGCGCGCGCTCCACGGCGCCGAGCGGGTCAACGACGACCACGTCCTGATCTTCGGCGGCGTCCAGGGCTTCGATCTCGACGCGCTGTCGCTGCGCGATCCCGAGGCGCTCGGCGGCCCGACCCTCGTCGACACCATCGAGGTCTACGACGGGCGCACGCACTCGTTCGAGACCGTGACGATCGTCGACCCGGCCGGGCTCCTCACGACGGCCGAGGACGGGAGCCCGCGGTTCCGGCGAGTGCTCTTCGACTCCGTGATCGCCGAGGAGCCGGCCGACCCCGAGACCGTGACGCGCGTGCGCGTGATCGGCGGCTACACCGGCGAGGGGCCGATGCTGCACTTCGACAACCTCGGGACCCGGGGCGCCCGCGGCGCGCCGTTCGTACCCGCTCGCGATGCGCAAACCGCGTTGACGATGGACCTCGTCTACGACCCGGCGGGGCCGACCGTCACGGTCGAGGACGCGGCGTTCGCGATGACGACGGCGCGCGGCGGCCCGATCCACATGAGCGACTTCTACGGGACCGTCGGACCGACGGATCCGGCGCTCGTGGTGATCAGCCTGGCCCCCGACGCGGGCCGGTTCGCGCCGACCGCGAACGTCTTCTCGTACACGCGCGAGGGCGAGGCCGCGGACACGCTGCGCGTCCTGATGAACGCGCGGCTCGGGCCCGCCGTGCTCACCGTGCGCGACGGCTTCCTCGTGTGGGGCGGCAACGTCGGCGCGGCGGACCCGCGCACCGCCGCCGGTGAGCTCTTCCCGCCGCGCGACGATCCGTCCGTGCTCGTGCCGGCGCCGGCCACCGCGCCGCCCGCGACGTCGTTCCACTCGTGGACGCGGACCGGCGAGGACCAGTTCCTCATCGCGGGCGGCTACGTGCTCTCGGCCGATCCCGACGGCCTCACCATGTTCAACCAGGTGCCGGCGCAGCCGATCTACTACCTCGAGGTGGCCGAGGGCGGCGCGCTCGACGCGCGGATCGTCGACGCGCCGGGCTACGCGAGCACGATCTTCCACACCTCGACGTCGATCCCCGAGGTCGGCGTGCTCCTCGTCGGCGGCGCGGGCGTCGAGCCGGCGGGCGCGATGGTCGGCACCGGCAATCGCCTCGCGCCCCATGATCAGGCCGTGGTCGTCGCGGGGGCGCGCTTCACGCCGTTCCCCGATCTCGGCATCGAGCGCTGGGGGCACACCACGACCGTCCTCAGCGGCCACCGCGTGCTGGTGGTCGGGGGCTTCGGGCGCGACGCCCTCGGCATGAGCCCGAACGCGATGCGCGCGCTCCCCGAGGCCGAGCTGATGTACTGGGACGAGGCGCCGCGCGATCTCCTCGCCGGCGAGTGCGAGATGCACGTCGAGGAGCCGATCGACGGCGCCGTCGAGCGCGAGGACGCGGGCCTCCCGCCGATCGGCGACGCGGGGGTGCCCGTGCTCCCCGACGCGGGCCCCGGCGACGCGGGCCCCGACGCGATGGTGATCACGCCGGCCGACGCGGGCTTCGACTCGGGCCTGTGAGGACCCCCGGTTGACGGTCCTTTTCGCGGGTGCCAGAAACCCGCGCATGAAGCACTCCGAGCCCGTGTACATCGTCTCCGCGGCGCGCACGCCCATCGGCGCGTTCCAGGGCGCGCTCGCGCCGGTGTCGGCGCCGCGCCTCGGCGCGACCGCGATCCGCGCCGCCCTCGAGCGCTCGGGCCTCGCCGCTGGCGACGTCGGCGAGACGTACATGGGCAACGTGCTGACGGCGGGCCTCGGCCAGGCGCCCGCGCGCCAGGCCGCGCGCTACGCGGGCCTGCCGGACTCCGTCCCGGCGACGACCGTGGGCAAGGTGTGCGGCTCGGGGCTCCAGTCGGTGATCCTCGGCACCAAGGCGATCAAGCTCGGCGACGCCGACGTGGTCGTCGCGGGCGGCATGGAGTCGATGACCAACGCGCCGTACCTCCTCCCGAGCGCGCGCGGCGGCTACCGGATGGGGCACGGCCAGGTGCAGGACTCGATGATCCTCGACGGCCTCTGGGATCCGTACGACGACCAGCACATGGGGATGTGCGGCGAGCTCTGCGCGCGCGAGCACGGCTTCTCCCGGGAGGCGCAGGACGCGTTCGCGATCGAGTCCTACCGCCGCGCGAACGCGGCGCAGGAGGCGAGGCACTTCGACGCCGAGCTCGTGCCGGTGACGATCGAGGACAAGAAGGGCAACGTCGTCGTCGCCGAGGACGAGGAGCCCAAGCGCGCGCGCCCCGACAAGATGCCGTCGCTCCGGCCTGCGTTCTCGAAGGAGGGCACGATCACCGCGGCCAACGCGTCGAAGATCGACGACGGCGCGTCTGCGCTCGTGCTCGCGGCCGAGTCGGTGGTGAAGGCGCGCGGGCTCTCGCCGCTCGCGCGGATCGTCGGCTACGGCGGCCACGCGCGCGCGCCGGCGTGGTTCACCACCGCGCCGATCGGCGCGATCGAGGCGGCCCTCGCCAGGACCGGCCTCTCGGTGGGCGACATCGATCTCTGGGAGATCAACGAGGCCTTCGCGGTGGTCGCGATGGTCGCGATGAAGGAGCTCGCGATCCCGCACGAGAAGCTCAACGTGAACGGCGGCGCGGTGGCGCTCGGGCACCCCATCGGCGCGTCGGGCGCGCGCATCCTCACGACGCTCGTCCACGCGATGAAGGCGCGCTCGGCGCGCCGCGGGCTCGCCACGCTCTGCATCGGCGGCGGCGAGGCGGTCGCCGTAGTCGTCGAGCGGGTTTGATCCCGACGACGCGCTGCGCATAGGCTCGCGCCAATGACGGAGGGGGTGACGGCGCCGCGGGCGCGACCGATCGGGGCGCGCCCGCTCGATCGGCTCGGCGAGAGCGACGTCGAGACCCTCGGCGAGGAGGCGCGCGATCTGGCGATCCTGGCCGCGGCGGGGGTCCCCGTGGCGCGCGGCTGGGTGATCGCGCTCGAGGCGGATTCCGCCGACGTCGCCGCGTTCCTCGCGGAGCGGGCGCGCGAGCCCCTGCACGGCGACCCGGGGCGCGCGACGTGCGTCAAGCTGCGCTCGTGGGTCCGTCGCGCCGCGCGCGTGCCCAAGGCGCGGCCGCGCTTCCCGGCGACGGACGACGTGCTCGATCCGGCCGCGCTGATCGAGCGTGTTCCCGCGCTGCTCGCCGAGGCGCGCGCCGCCCGCGCGGGCCACGGCGTGATGCGCCTGCGCGCGATCCACTGCGACGTCGGGCCGGCCGGGGCGGCCACGAGCATCGACGCCTCCGACGGCGATCCCGACAAGGTCTCGGTGTGGCTGCCGGGCGCGCGGCCCTTCCGCTTCGACCGCAAGACGATGCGTCCGATCGAGGACGGCGCGGGGGAGCTCCCGCTCCGCACGCTCGAGCGGGTCGCGGATCTCGCGGACCGGGCGCACCTCGCGCTCGGCCGGCCCGTCGAGCTCGACTGGGTGCTCACCTCGGGACGCCCGGCCATCGCGCGCGTTCGCTCGGTCCAGCGCGCATGGCGCTTCACCGACGACGCGTGGCGCGTGGTCGAGCTCCTCTGGCACGACGAGGGGCCGATCGCGCCGCTCTCCGTCGACGGCCTCGACAAGGCGCTGCGCGAGGAGGACGACCCCGTCGACGAGCCGCGCGTGCGGCGGCTCTTCGCGCGGGCCTACCGGCGGGTCGAGCCGGGGCGCGGGCGCCGCGGCGAGCGGCGCCAGTCCTTCGGCCAGGCGGCGTCGCGCGTCGCGCGCGTGGTGGCCGACGTCGCCGCCCCGATCTCTGCGGCGCGCGCGTTCTCGCGCACGCTCGACGATCGCCTGCGCTCCTTCGACCGCGACGACCTCGCCCGCATGGACGAGCCGTCGCTGGCCAAGGCGCTGCGCGAGCGGCAGCACGTGGTGATCGAGGCGTACGAGCTCCTCGACCGCGGCCGGCAGGCCACCGCGGCGGTGCTCGGCGCGATCGAGGCCTCGCTCGGCGCGGTGCCGCGCGACTGCATCCATGGGCTCGCGACGATCCGGCGAACGAAGGCGCGGCGGCGCATCGACGAGCGGCTCCAGCGCGCGCTCGAGGAGATCGGCGAGCTCCCGACGCAGGTGGATCCCGTGCCCGCGGGCCAGCGGCGCTTCTTCGCGGAGCTGCGGCGCGAGATGAAGGGTGTGCGCCCGCTCGGGCTCGACGTCCGGCCGCTGCCCTACGGGGCGAGCGACGCGGCCCTCGTCGAGGGGATGCGCGCCGTCCACGACGGGCGGGCCGAGCGCGCCGAGCGCGAGCAGCGCGGCGCGATCCGGCGCCTCATGGCGACCGCGCGCGCGCGCCCGCTGGGCCGCGGCCGCGCGGCGCTCGCGGGCACCCTGACCCTCGTGATCGAGCGCCTCGCCGTGGCCAAGGGCGAGGTCGCCGACGGGCTCGCCGACGCGAACCTGCGCCTGCGGGACGCGGCGCTCGAGATCGGCCGGCGGCTGGTCGAGCGCGGGGTCCTCGACGAGGAGGACGACGTCCTCTACCTCTACGTCCCCGAGATCCAGGACGCGCTCTCGGGGGAGCCGGGCGCGTACACGGCGCGCGTGCGGTTGCGGCGCGAGGAGGACGCCCGCTGGCGTTCGTTCGAGCCGCCGACGCGCTTGCCGCCCCGGCGGAGGGTCGATGAATGAGACCGTCCCGGGTTTCGTCGATGAGGCCGGGGAGACCCGGCGAGGCTCCGCGTAGAGTGGACCGTCGCGCTGGCCTGCCGTCCGCGGTCCGCGCCCGAACGCTTGGAAAGAGGAACATGAAGGCACGCATCACGCTCACGCTCGCCGCCGCGCTCGCGATCGGCGCCTGCTCCAGCACCCACTACGTCTCGATCCGTCACCCGCTGCACGTCGGCCAGGTGGACCCGAACGAGGTCCCGTTCGAAGCCGTGCGGATCGAGCGGGAGCGCGGGCTCCAGAACGGCGCGCTCGTCGACACCGCGACGCTGACCGAGGTGACCCCCGAGCGCCTCTGCGCGCGGACGAACCTCTGGTCGATCGACGAGGTCGACGGGGGGCGCGGCGTCTACCAGAACTACCGGATCACGCTCCGCAACGATCAGGACAACCTCGAGAACACCGACGCGCAGGTCGCGCCCGAGCAGCCGGTGACCACGCCGATGCAGGGCCACATCACGCAGCAGGTCCCGGCGGGGTATCGCCGCGTGTGCGCGACCTACGCCCAGGGCCGCTGCATCGCGTGGCGCAGCGAGCAGGTCTACCGGACCATCTACGTGCCGCACGTATGGAACGTGACGAACAACCCCGCGCAGGTCTGCTTCCCGAACGGGGGCTTCGTCACCCCCGCGACGACGCAAATCGGGTTGTCGGTCGACGGGCAGGGCCCCGGAGAGATGATCTTCGAGTGGCAGTTCGAGTCGGCGGTCCAGGGCCAGCCGGCGCCGCAGCAGCAGCAGTAGTCGCCGGGCGTGGTTGTCAGTGCCCCCGCACTTTGGTACGCCGCCCCGACACGGAGGTCCGGATGGCGAGCATCGAGGTCATGGGGGTCGTCGGCGCGGGGCAGATGGGGCGGGGCATCGCGCAGGTCGCGGCGCAGGCCGGCATCACCGTCCAGCTCCTCGACGTGGACATGGCGACCGCCGAGAACGGCGTGGAGTCCATCGCGCGCTCGCTCGCGAAGCTCGTCGACAAGGGCAAGCTGGACGCGGCCGAGCGCCACGCGCTCCTCGCGCGCATCGTGCCCACCGGCGACTACGCGACCCTCGCGGACGCGCAGATCCTCGTGGAGGCCGCGACGGAGCACTTCGAGCTCAAGTCGAAGATCTTCCGTCGCATGGACGAGGCCGCCGGGAAGGGCGCGATCCTCGCGTCGAACACGTCCTCGATCTCGATCACGAAGCTCGCCGCGTGCACCCGGCGCCCGGCGGACGTGGTGGGGATGCACTTCATGAACCCGGTGCCCGTGATGAAGCTCGTCGAGCTGATCCGCGCGCTCCAGACCTCGGACGCGACGTTCGCGGCGACGAAGGCGCTCGCCGAGCGGCTCGACAAGACGGTGATCACGAGCCTGGATCGGCCCGGGTTCATCGTGAACCGCATGCTGATCCCGTTCATCAACGAGGCGTGCTTCGCGCTCGAGGAGGGCATCGGCACCGCCGAGGACATCGACGCGGGCGCGCGCCTGGGCCTCAACCACCCGCTCGGCCCGCTCGCCCTCGCGGACCTCATCGGCCTCGACACGTGCCTCGCGATCGCCGAGGTCCTCCACGGCCAGCTCGGCGACGACAAGTACCGGCCCGCGCCGATCCTCCGCAACTACGTCGCGGCGGGCTGGCTCGGGCGCAAGACGCACCGCGGCTTCTACCTCTACCCGGAGCCCAAGAAGTGAGCGACCTGGTCCTGATGTCGCGCGAGGGGGCCGTCGCGACCCTCACGATCCACCGGCCCGACAAGCTCAACGCGCTGAACCGCGCGGTGCTCGCGGCGCTGCGCGCGCGCCTCGAGGAGCTCGCGGCGGATCCGGGCGTGCGCTGCGCGATCCTCACGGGCGCGGGCGACAAGGCGTTCGTCGCCGGCGCGGACATCGCGGAGATGAAGGACCTCGGCGTCGAGCAAGCGCGCGCCTTCTCGCGCGAGGGGCACGCCGCGCTGGCCGCGCTCGAGGCCCTGCGCGTCCCCGTGATCGCGGCGGTGAACGGCTTCGCGCTCGGCGGGGGCTGCGAGCTCGCGCTCGCGTGCGACTTCATCCACGCCTCGACCAGGGCGCGCTTCGGTCAGCCCGAGGTGAAGCTCGGGGTCATCCCCGGGTTCGGCGGCACGCAGCGCCTCGCGCGTCGCGTCGGCATCGGCCGCGCGCGCGAGCTCGTGTACTCCGGCGCCATGATCGGCGCGGACGAGGCGCTCCGCGTCGGCCTCGTGAACGCGATCCACGCGCCCGAGGAGCTCCTCGCCGAGGTCGGCGAGCTCGCGCGCACGATCGCCGAGATGGGGCCCTGCGCCGTCGCGAAGGCGAAAGACGTCTTGCGGGACGGAGAGGGCCTGCGCCTCGTCGACGCGAACGCCCTCGAGGTGGAGGGCTTCGCCGCGTGCTTCGCCACCGCGGACCAGAGGGAAGGGATGGGCGCGTTCCTGGAGAAGCGGCCCGCCCGCTTCACGGGGACGTGAGGTCGTCGAGGCCCGGGAGGTCGTCGAGCCCGCCGCACTCGATCACGAGCGTCGGCGGGAGCTG
>JAYRVK010001072.1:0-4334 GCA_041918555.1 Sandaracinaceae bacterium | reverse complement strand
GTCGAGGTCGAAGTCGCTCCACTCCTCGACCTGCGCGCGCACGCGGTCGTGGTTCTGCGCGACGAGGCCGTAGATGTCGGTGCCGAACGAGTCGATGTAGTAGCCGCTGTTGATGCGCAGGACCTCGTTGGCCTCGGTGATCACGGGCCCGCCCGAGTCGCCGGGGCAGAGCGCCGCCGTGCGCTGGCCCTGCTGGAACTCGTAGACGCGCTTCTGCCAGTCGCTCGAGCGCCCCCGCTGCGTGCAGCCGTAGCCCCACACCGCGAGCGTCGCGCCGGCCGGCGGCTCGCTCGCCGCGAGGCGGAGCGGGGTCGCGAGGTCCGCGGGCACCGCCTCGCCGAGCTGCATCAGGCAGAGGTCGTCCGCGCCGAGCTGCGAGTCGTAGCTGCGGTAGCGCACGATGGGGAAGGTGCGCGACTCGCCCGAGGCGGGCCGGATCGTGAAGTTGCCGTAGTTGCCGAGCGACGTGCGGCTGCCGTAGCCCACGCAGTGCGCGGCCGTGATGATCACGTCGGGCGCGACGAGGCTCGCCGTGCACCCCGAGATGAACCCGACCTCGGGCCGCTCGTAGCTCACGGTCCCGCCGATGACCGCGTCCTCGGAGAACCCGATCTCCTCGGGCGGCAGCGCGTCGTCCGGATCGGTCCCCGGCGGGTTGCCCGGCTGCGCGGCGCAGCCGGCGAGGAGCAGCGGGAGCACCCACGACGTACGGTCCATCGGAGACCGCGCTCCGCAAGCCCCGATCCACGACGTCCCGCTCCCGGGAGCCCGGCGCCGGCGGCCGCCGCCGTCACCCGGGAAGTGACAGCGCGGCCTCTGGATGTCACCTTCGGCCGCCCGGAAGCGCGCGCCCCGCGCCGCGCGTTCCCCGGCCCTCGCCGATGTCCCGCCGCGTCCCGCTCGCCGGCCTCCTCGCCGCGCTCTGCTTCGCCTCCGGCGTCGCCGGGCTCACCTACGAGGTCGTGTGGCACCGCCTCCTCGCGGTGGTGCTCGGCAACGCGTCGTTCGCGACCGCCGCGGTGCTCGCCGCGGTGATGGGCGGGATGGGCGCCGGCGCGCTCGTGGTCGGGCGCCGCGCCGATCGGGTCCACCCGCTGCGCCTCTACGCGCTCCTCGAGCTCGGCCTCGGCGCGACCGCGCTCGCGGTCCCCGCGCTCGCGACGATCGCGGACGACGCCTCGATCGGCCTCTTGCGCGCGGTCGGGCCGGGGTGGCCCTCGTTCGCGATCCGCTTCGGCGTCGCGGGCGCGGTCGTGCTCGCGCCGGCGTTCCTCCTCGGCGCGACGCTCCCCGCGCTCGCGCGCACCGCGGAGCTCGTCCTCCCCGCGGGCCCCGACCGCGTGGGCCGCGGCGTCGGCCTGGTCTACGCGCTCAACACCGCGGGCGCGGCGCTCGGCTGCGTGCTCACCGGCTACGTGCTCCTCGGCGCGTGGGGCGTGCGCGGCACCTCGACCGCGGCCGCGTGCGTCGACCTCGCGGTCGGCGCGCTCGCGCTCCTGCTCGCGAGCACGCTGGGGCGAGACCTCCCACCGCCGACCGCGAGCGATCCCGCCGAGGACGCGGCGCCGCTGCCGCGCCCCGTCCTCGCGGCCCTCGCGTTCGTCTCGGGCGCGGTGGTCCTCGGGCTCGAGACGGTGTGGACGCGGATCTTCCTCATCGTGTTCGGCCACGACGTGCACGCGTTCAGCGCGATGCTCGCCTCGGTGCTGAGCGGGCTCGCGCTCGGCGCGGCGCTCCACCGCGCGCTCCCCGCGCGGATCCGGGCCCACCCGCGCCTCGTGCCCACGCTCTTCGTGGGGCTCGGAGTGATCGCGCTCGGCTCGCTCGCGCTCGTCGGCCGCCGCTACCTCGCGGGCGGCCTCGACGTCCTCGGGATCGACGCCGCGGTGTCGATCACGCGCTCGGAGACGCGCGGCCTCGTGCTCCAGGCGGTGTTCGCGGCGCTCACCGTCGTCCCGACCGCGATGGTGGCCGGCGCGATCTTCCCCGCGCTCTCTGCCCGGCACCCGGCGCGCACCGCCGGGGCGGGCGCGGGGGAGGTGCTCGCGGCGAACACCGTCGGCACCCTCGTCGGCCCCCTCGTCACCCCGCTCGCGATGGTGCCGCTCCTCGGGATCCAGGGCGCGGCCACGGTGCTCGCGGGGCTCGCGGTGATCGCGGGCGGCCTCGCCGCGCTGCGCGGCGGGGGCGAGCGCCGACGGCTCTTCGCGGGCGTCGCGCTCGCCGCGCTCGCCGCGGCCGCGCTCGCGGTCCCGAGCGCCCTCCCTCGCCGCATGCTCGCGCAGAAGATCGGCCCCGCGCACCTCGACTTCGAGCTGTACGCCGAGGGCCGGAGCGCCACCGTCGCGGTCGTGCGCAACCGGATCCACGGCGAGCGCCAGCTCTTCGTGAACGGCATCAACGAGGTCACGACGCGGCTGGTCCACGACCAGTCGTTCGCGCTGCTCGGCCACCTCGGCCCCCTGCTCTCACCGCGCCCCGAGCGGGTCGCCGTGATCTGCCTCGGCGCGGGCCTCTCGGCCGGCGCGGTCGCGCGGCACGCGGCGGTGGAGGACCTCGCCATCGTCGACCTCGAGCCCGCGGTGGTCGCGGGCGCGGAGCGCTTCGCGGCGATGAACGATCGCGTGCTCGAGGACGATCGCACGCGCTTGATCATCGACGACGGCCGCGCGCACCTCCGCACCACCGACGCGCGCTACGACGTGATCGTCCTGGACTCGACGCACCCCCGCGCGGTCGACTCGTGGATCCTCTACACGCGCGAGTTCTACCGGCTCGCGCGCGAGCGGCTCGACGAGGACGGCGTGCTCGTGCAGTGGCTCCCCCTCCACGGCCTCTCGGTCGACGAGTTCCGGATCCTCGTCGGGACGTTCCGCGACACGTTCGAGGACGCCACGCTCTGGACCAACGTGGGCTTCGAGCCGTACGGCCCGGTCGCCTACTCGCTGCTCGTCGGGACGCGAGGCGACCTCTCGATCGATCCCGACGTGCTCGCGCTCCGCGTGGCCGAGCCCCAGGTCACCGCGGCGCTCGCGCCGTGGGGCCTCGCGAGCGCGGCGGAGATCCTCGAGTGCCTCCACGCGGGCCCGGACACCCTCGCGGACTGGACCCGCGGCCTCCCCGTGAACACCGACGACCACCCGATCACGTTCTTCGTCACCGACTACACCCGCGCCGCGCCGATGACGCCCGACCGCCTCCTCGAGGCGTTCGCGCCGCCCGAGGATCGTCTGCGCCACCTCGATCCCGCGCTCGCGGTCGACCTCGACCGGCGCTGGAACGCGCAAGGTTTGTTGCTCGCGGGCCACCTCGAGCGCGCCGCCGAGGTGTGCCCGCGCTGCGCCAAGCCGCCGCTCTTCCTCGCCGCGATGCGCGAGGGCCCCGCCTACTACCGCCGGCTCGCCACGTTCTATCCCCGCGATCCCGAGCGGCTCCTCGAGGTCGCGTCGGGCCTCGCGATGCACGGGCTCGGCGCGGAGGCGACGGAGACCCTCGAGCGCGCGGCGCGGGCGGCGCCGGAGGACCCCGCGATCCTCGTGAACCTCGGCGTCCTGCGCGCCGCGGGCGGGGACCCGGAGGGCGCGGCCACCGCGTACCGCGCGGCGATCCGCCTCGACCCCGATCGCGCGCTCGCGCGCCTCGATCTCGGGCTCGCCCTGCTCGAGGCCGGCGCCGTCGACGCGGCGGTGATCGAGCTCGAGCGCGCCGTCGATCTCGACCCGGAGCTCGCCGCCGCGCACGCGGGCCTCGGGCGCGCGCTCATGCACCGGCCGGGCGCCGGCGACCGCGCCGAGCAATCTCTGTCGACGGCGCTCGAGCTCGACCCCCGCCACCGCGACGCGCGGGCCTCGCTCGGGCAGCTCTTCGCGCGCGGCGGCCGCTGGGACGCGGCCGCGGACGCGCTGGCGATCGGCGTGCGCCATCACCCCTACGATCCCGATCTGTTGTTCGATCTCGCGAACGCGCAGGAGCGCGCGGGGCGGCTCGCGGCCGCGCGCGAGACGCTGCGGCGGGTGCTCGCGATCGACCCCGGCGACGCCGAGGCGCGCGAGGCCCTCGCCGCCCTGCCCTGACGCGCGTGCTATGGACGGCCGCATGCGACGCACCGGCCTCCCGCTCCTCTGCCTGATCGTCCTCGCGGCCTGCGACGGCTCGACCCCGCTCGACGCCGGCGTCGCCCCCGCCGACGCGGCCGCGGGGCTCGACGCGGGCACCGACGCCGGACCCGCGAGCGCGCCGGACGGCGGCGCGACGGACGGGGGTGGCGCGGACGCGGGCGCGACGGACGCGGGCGCGACGGACGCGGGCGCGACGGACGCGGGCGCGACGGACGC
>JAYRVK010001071.1:0-1645 GCA_041918555.1 Sandaracinaceae bacterium | reverse complement strand
TCGGGCGCGGCGGGCTCGCCGCCGCACGCCAGCGCGGCGAGGCCGAGCGCCGCCGCGAGGCGGTGCGCGTGCATGCCCCGTCTACGCCCGAGCCCCGCCCCCGTCTTCCCTGCGACCGTCACGCGAGCTCGCGGCGGGCCTCCTCGAGGAGCTCGACGGCGCGCCTCGCGTCGTCCGGAGGGAGCCCCTCGAGCACGATCTCGCGTCCGCCGGCGTGCGCGACGAACACCGTGCGGAGCTCCGGCGAGTCGCGCCCCGCGCCGAAGCCCGTGATGGATCCGGTCGACCACGCCTTCACGTCCGCCACGCACTTCTTCGAGAGCGTGTCGGGCCCGAAGCGCACCGTCGTCGGGCGCGGCTCGACCGACCGGGCCACGCGGTGGAGCAGGAGCGCGCCGAGGCCGAGGAGCCCGAGGACCCCGCCGAGGATCTCGAGCCCGTACCCCTCGGGGAGCCGCCGCTGCTCGGGCACCCCGTCGGCGCCCGGATCGTGGGAGAGCACGAGGATCCGCGGCGCGTCGGGGTCGGCGCGCTCCCACCGGATCTCCAGCACGGCCGAGCGGTGGACGACGTCTTCGCGGTACGGCACGCGCGGAGGTATAGACCCTTCGATCGCGAGAGACCCGCGCCCGCAAGACCTCTTGAGCACCCTCGCGGGTGGCTCGCGCCTCGGCGGGCCGCTACACCTCCCCCGCGATGCGTCGCGCCGGACTCGGGTTGCTCGGGATCGTCCTCGTGCTCGCGCCGGCCGGCGCGGTGGCGCAGTCCGACGTGGTGGCCCTCGCGCGGCAGCTCGCGCGGAGGCCCGACGACACCGGGCTCCTCTGCCGGATCGGGTGGGCCCGGTTCCTGGCAGGCGCCGTGCCCGCCGACGCGGCCCACCCGCTCGACCGCGCGATCACCCTGCTCGGCGAGCCCACCTCCCCCGCCTCGCGGGTCCGCCTCGCGCAGTGCCTCTACAGCAGCGGCCGCGTCTTCGAGGCCGCCGATCAGCCCGACGCGGCGATCGAGCGCTACGAGCGCTCGCTGGCGCTCCGACCGAACGACGTGGTCGCGCGGCGAGTCGCCGAGGTGCGCGCCCGGCGAGCGCTCGCGTGGGCCCGCGGTGGGGACGAGCTCGACGCGGCCGCGCTGACCGACCTCGCGCGCGCCGCGGGCACGAGCGACCCGGACGAGGTGCTCGTCCACGAGCGACGGGTGTCGCCGGATGGACGCGCCGCGGCCGTCGCGCTCGACGTGGGAGGCGCCATCCACCTCGCCGTGCGCGAGCCGGGCGCCGCGTGGAGCGTCGTGCGGATCCGCGATCTGCTCCAGACGAACGGCTCGGAGCGCGCGTCGATCGACGTCGGCCCCGCCCCGCCCGGCGGCGGCGGTCCGTCGTTCCTCGTGTTCCACCGCTGGGAACACCGCGAGTGCTGCGACGAGGAGGGGCTCCCCGACTGGACCGAGGGCGTGTCCATTTTCCTTGCTTGGCGCGACGCAGCCGGCGCGTGGTCGGTCGTCGAGCTCGAGGCGAGCCACGCCTCGTTCGCCTCCGACGGACGCGTGCTCCTCGGCCGGCAGGAGCTGCCCCGGACCCGCGACGAGCTGCGCGGCTCCGCCGGCCCCTGACCTTCCCGCTTGTGGCCGCGCGGCGCGGGCGCCG
>JAYRVK010001070.1:0-3041 GCA_041918555.1 Sandaracinaceae bacterium | reverse complement strand
TGCGGCGGGTGAAGTTCGACGCGACCGAGGACGAGCTCGACGCGCTGCTCCCCGATCGATGGATCCCGCCCTGATCGCCGCAGCCATAGCTCGGCCATCGCCGCAAGGCCCGCAGCGAACGCGGAGGACCGGACGGTTACGGCGCGACGCGCACGTGGTGCCGGACCCGCATGAGGTAGGTCCCGTACGGCCACACCACGTCGCGCTCGCCGGCCCGGTAGCGGAGCCACATCGCGCGGTAGTCGCGGCGGAACGCGACGAGCTCGAGCGCCGCCTCGATGCGCTCGACGACGCGGCCGGGCCGGTGGCGAAGTGGGGGCGGAGCTCGCCGTAGGTCTCCCAGCTCTTCACGCGCTGGAACGGGCTGGCGTTGCGGGCGGCGACGGGGCCGAGGACCTTGCCGTAGCGCGCGCGGATCTCGGCGTGCGCGAGCGCGACCTGGCGCTCGACCTCGGCGGCGATGCGCTCGCGCGCGCCGTCCTCGCCGTAGAGGAGCACGAGGCCCTCGGGGAGCACGAGCCGCAACGAGGCGTGCTCACTCCACTTGCGGGGTTCGAGGAAGAAGTCGGGCCGCGCCGCCGACAGCACGCGCCGGCCGAGCTCGTGGGCCTGCACCGTGAGGCCGGGCCAGTCCTCGGGTCGCCAGACCAGGCCCGCGGCGACCGGGTTCACGATGCAGGGGTCTGGATCGCGCTCGGAGGGTCGTTAGGGTCTTCGAGCTGGGACCGGGAACGCCGAGAGGATTGAAGAGGGGAAGTCGAGAAGGGTAGATCGAGTCGGAGGGGTGAGCGCTAGCCATCCCGCCTACGCCGCGAGCTCGCCGCACACCGAATTCCCTTCTCGCCTTCTGGCCTTCCCTTCTTTCGGCTCGGCTCGCGCTCCGTGAGCGTTTCAGACCCCGATGCAGTACGCGATGGCCTGCACGATGGCGTCGGGCGTCTTCAGCTCGACGATGCTCAGCCCGCCCGATTCCCAGACGATGCCGCGGCTCGCGCCCCGGAGGACGTCGACCGCCTTGGCGAGACGGACGTTGAAGTGCTCGAAGAAGGCAGAGAGGCGCTGGTCGGCGACGGTGATCACGAGGTGGTAGTGCGTGCGTTCGTGGTCGCGGTCGTGGTCGCCGTCGCGCTCGCCGTCGCCGTCGCCGACGGGGCGCGATGCTCGACTCAGGCCGTCGCGCTGGCGGCGAGCGTGAACGGCCAGTGGATCACGACGATCCCGGGCCCGCGAGGGCGCGCCCGCAGATCCGGGGGGAGCCGCGACCGGCGCCCGGGGCCGCTCACCGTCTCGGGCGCGCGGGGCGCGGCGTCGCTCGCCCACGCGTCGAAGCGGCGGCGCGCGAACGCGGCGACGAGGCAGCTCTCGGCCGCGGGCGGGAGCTCGCCGGGCGTCTCCCCGAGCTCGATCGCCGCGAGCTTGCCGCTCGGATCGATGGTGAGCCGCACGGCGTACCGCCCGGGCGGCAACGAGTGTTGCTCGCTGCATGCCCAGACCTCGGGGCTCGCCTCGCGCAGGACCGCCGCGATGGGCTCGCGCGCGAGGCACGCGTCCGCGCTCGAGGGAGCGAGGACGGAGAGCAGGCACACGCACGCGAGGAGCCGACGGCGCATGCCTCCCTGGACACGCCTTCGGGCCGCGAGTTCCCTACAACAGCTGGCCGAGCAGGCGGTCGAGCTCGTCGTAGCTGGCGTAGCTCACGACCAGCTTGCCCTTGCCCTTCTTGTCCTCGACCTTCACGGGCGTCCCGAGGGCGCGCGAGAGGCGCTGCTCGAGGTCGCGCACGTTCGCGCTCTTCGCGGGCGGCGGCGTCGCCTCCGCCTCGCCGCGCGCGTCGGCGCGGACGCGGCGCTCGGTCTCGCGCACGCTCCAGCCGTCCTTCACCGCCTTCAGGGCGAGGCGCTTCATCGCGGCGGTCGAGGACGCGCCGAGGAGCGCGCGGCCGTGGCCCTCGCTGAGCTGCCCGGCCTCGAGCAGCTCGAGCACGGCGTCGGGGAGCTTGAGCAGGCGGAGCGCGTTCGCGATCGTCGAGCGGTCCTTGCCGACGCGCTGCGCCACCGTCTCCTGCGTGTGCCCGTGCTCGTCGACGAGGCGCGCGAACGCGCGCGCGGTCTCGACCGGGTTGAGGTCCTCGCGCTGGAGGTTCTCGACGAGCGCGGCCTCGAAGGCCTCGGCGGTGCCGAGCTCGCGCACGAAGACGGGGATCCGATGGAGCCCCGCGCGCTGCGCGGCACGCCAGCGCCGCTCGCCCGCGATGATCTCGTAGCCGCTCGGCTTGCGCGCGCGCACGAGGATCGGCTCGAGGATCCCGTGCTCGCGGATCGAGGCGGCGAGCTCGTCGAGCGACGCGTCGTCGAAGCGGCTGCGCGGCTGCTCGCGGTTCGGGTGCACGTCCTCGATCGCCGCCTCGGCGCCGCCGCCGATCGCCGGGGCGCGCTCCGACGCGGCGGGCAGCATCCCGTCGAGGCCGCGGCCCAGGCGACGCTTGGTGCTCACGCGGCCTCGGCGGCGTCGAGGATCTCGCGCGCGAGGTTCAGGTAGCCATGGCTGCCGCGCGAGCTCGCGTCGTAGAGGATCACGGGCTTTCCGTGCGAGGGCGCCTCGGCGAGCCGGATGTTGCGCGGGATCGTGGTCTCGTAGACGTGGAAGTGCTTGCGCACCTCGTCGGCCACCTCGCGCGCGAGGTTGCTCCGCGGATCCCACATCGTGAGGAGCACGCCGTCGAGCTCGAGCGACGCGTTGAGCCCGGACTTGATCCGCTGGATGGTGCCGGTGAGATCGCTGAGACCCTCGAGCGCGTAGTACTCGCACTGGAGCGGCACGAGCACCGCGTCCGCGGCGACGAGCGCGTTGATCGTCAGGATGCCGAGCGAGGGCGGGCAGTCGATGAGGATCCAGTCCCACTCGTCCTTGTGCTCGCGGAGCGCGTCGCGCAGGCCGGTGAAGCGCGTCTCCTCGTCGATGAGCTCGAGCGCCGCCGCCGCGAGGTCGGGGCTCGACGGCGCGAGCGAGAGGAGCGCGAGATCGGTGTCGACGACGATGTC
>JAYRVK010001069.1:0-4697 GCA_041918555.1 Sandaracinaceae bacterium | reverse complement strand
CCCTCGCGCACGACCGCGCGGCTGCCCTCGTCGCGCACGCGGCGCGCGCCGGTCCCGTAGACGATCACGAGCGTCTGCTCGCGGATGGTCGCGGCCGAGGAGCGCCGGAAGGAGAGCTCCGCGGTCGAGCTCTCGCCGGTGCTCAGCCGCCAGCCCTGATCGAGATCCTGTCCGATGCGCGAGCTCGTCCACTCGCCCTCGCTCGGGCGCTGGTGCCGCACGCTGCGGCGCATCGCGGTCACCGTCGCGTCGTGGTCGCTCGCCTCGGGCACGGCGGGCAGGCGGATCACCTGCCCGGGGTTGAGGTGGTGCGGCATCGCGCCCAGGCTCGGGTTCGCCTGGTGGATGAGGTCGTAGCGGCGGCTGTGGCCGTAGTGCGCGCGCGCGATCGTCCCGCAGGTGTCGCCGCGGCGCACGGTGTACTCCGTGACGTCCTGCGCGAGGGCCGGGGCGGGGCCGAGCAGAGAGAGCAGCACGAGCGTCGCGAGCGCGCGGGTCATCGGCCCTCCTTGCGTTTGGCCTTGCGCAAGACGCGTTGCAGCTTCTTGGCGAGCTGATCGACCTTCACCGGCCGCGTCACGACCTCCGAGACGCCGAGCGCGAGGAGCTCCGAGACGCGATCGAGCTGGGCGGCGTCGGTGTCGGTGAGGACGGGGAGCCCCGTGGCGACGAGGCGGCGCAGGGTGTCCGGGTCGGCGCCGGGCGCGAACACCGCGGCCGCGGCGTCCGGGATCGCGCCGAGCGCCGCGGGGATCGGTGAGTAGCCGTTGGCGCGGAGCGCGAGCTCGATCGAGGAGCCGAGCGGCTCGCCGACGATCGCGAGGTGCGTGCCCGTCTCCTTCTGCGTGTACGCGGGGCCGCGGAGCTGCATCGTCGAGGCGTCGCCGGACTCCGCCTCGGGCACCTGCGAGCCGCGCACGGTCGGGATCATCCGCGCCTCGCGCCCGGCGAGCTGCTCGACGCCACGGCCGCGCTCGCGCTCGCCGAGCGTGTGCTGGAGCTGCCGCATGGCCGCCGCCAGCCCCTCGGCGGTCGGCCGATCCTCGGGCCGCTTCTCGAGCATCGCGAGGATCAGGCTCTCGAGCGCGCGCGGGAGGTAGCGGTCGCCCATCTTCTGGCTCGGCGGCACGACCGGCTGGAAGAGGTGCATCGCGAGCATCGCCATCGTCGGCCCCTCGAAGGGCGGATGCAGCGTGACCATCTCGTAGAGCATGCAGCCGATCGCGTAGATGTCGGTCGGCGGCCCGATGCGGTCCGCGCGGCACTGCTCGGGCGACATGTACATGGGCGTGCCCATGATCATGCCCTCCTGGGTCATACGCTCGGTCCCCTCGCGCTCGGCGATGAACGCGAGGCCGAAGTCGACGACGACGACGCGGTCGCTCCCGTCGGTCGCCACCTCGAGGAACACGTTGTCGGGCTTCAGATCGCGGTGGACCAGGCCCATCGCGTGCGCGGCGACGAGCACCTCGGCGGTCTGCCGCACGATGTCGACCACGCGCGCGTGCGGGAGCGGCGGGAGCTCGGGGTTCACGATCGCCGAGAGCGCCTTGCCTCGCAGCTTCTCCATCACGAGGAAGAGCCGCCCCGCGTCCTCGCCGAAGTCGAAGATCTTGACCGCGTTCGGGTGGTGGAGCGCCGCCGAGACCTTCGCCTCGCGCGCGAAGCGCGCGGCGGCGTCGGGCTGCGCGCCGAACTGCGGGTGCATCAGCTTGATCGCGACCTCGCGGTCGAGGTTCTCCTGCTTGGCCTCGAAGACCGCGCCCATGCCGCCCTCGCCGAGCAGCCCGGTGAGGCGGTAGCGCCCGCCGATCACGTCGCCGATCTGCGCGACGCTCACGTGACGACCTCGTAGAGGTGGACCGGCTCCGCCCGCCCGCTCAGGCGGTGGAGGTCCGCGTCGTTGAAGTCGTAGCCGTCGCCCGCGGCCTTCACCACGGCCTCCGTCACGAGGATCTGCTGCGGCCGCGCGATCGCCTCGAGCCGGGCGGCCACGTTCACCACGTCGCCGATCGCCGTGTACTCCATGCGCTTCTCCGAGCCGATGTTGCCGACGATGGCCTCGCCAGTGTGGATCCCGATCGCGAGCTGGATCGTGACGCCGTACTGCGCCTGCCAACGTTCGTTGCCGGTCTCCAGCCAGCTCAGCATCTCCTCGGCCGCGTCGAGCGCGCGCGTGACGTGGTCCTCCTGCTCGGTCGGCGCGCCCCACAGCGCCATCACGCAGTCGCCGACGAACTTGTCGACGGTGCCGTCGTGGCGGAAGATGATCTGCGTGAGGATCGTGAAGAGCTCGTTGAGGATCGTGACGACGGTCTCCGGCGAGAGCTGGACGGTCATCGGGGTGAAGCCGACGACGTCGGCGAAGAGCACGGTGATCGTCCGGCGCGTCCCGCCCAGGCCCATGTCGCGCTCGCGGCGCACGATCTGCTCCACGAGCTTCTCGGGCACGTAGCGCCCCAGATCGGTCCGGATCGCGACCTCCTCCTTGATGCGCGCCTCGCTGGCCTCGAGGTCGGTGGCCGCGCGGTTCATCGCGCGCCCGAGCACCGCGAGCTCGTCCTTGGTGGTGACCGCCGCGCGCGTGCCCCAGCTCCGCGCGGCGAGCGCGCCCGCGAAGCGCGTGAGCTCCGCGAGCGGGGCGCTGATCCGCCGCGCCACGAGGAGGCCGAGGATCAGCGCGAGGACCATGGCGCCGAGCACCGTGCCCGCGATGATGAGGGTCATGCGGGTGAGGGACGCGTACGCGATCTCCTGCGGCGTCTGCGCGACGAGCGCCCAAGGCTGGCCCTCGAGCCCGACGCTCGAGCCGAGCATCGGCACGCCGTCCGCGCTCACGAACTCACCGGCCTGCGAGAAGCCCGGCCCGAGCATCTCGCGCGTGACGCCCTCGAGGATCCCCTCGCCCTCCGCGGACGCGAGCGTGGCCGCGCGCTCGCGGTCGTTGTGCGCCAGCGTGCGGAGCTGGTGGTCGACGACGAAGAGCGCGTTGGTCTGCCCGGGGAAGTGGCCCTCGGCGAGCCGCTCGACGCGCGCCTGCACGTCCTCGAGGCTGACGAGGCTCGCGACGTAGCCGGTCGTGCGATCGTCGACGCGGATGCGCACCGCGACGAGCACGCGCGGGACGCCGTCGTGGAGCTCGACCTCGCCGGTCGCGTGGTGGACCTCCTCGATCTGGGCGCGCATCGCCGCGGGGAGCGTCTCGGGGAGCTCGAGCGAGGAGTCCTCCGTCTCGATCACCGCGATGCGCGCGCCCTCGGCGTCGTAGAGCGCGACGTGGTCGATGGCCTCCTGCCCGCGCACCTGCGCGCCCAGCAGCGTGAGGCGCTGCTCGTCGTCGAGCCCGGGGTCGGCGAAGAGGCCGCCGGCCATGTCGAGCGCGTCCTCCGCGCCGACGAGCTCTTGATCGATGGTGCGCGCGAGATCGTCGAGGACCGAGAGCTGGATCTCCCGGCTCAGGTTCACGACCGCCTCGCGGTTCACCGAGATGAGCGCGACCCCGACGCCCGCGAGCGGGAGCGTCGCGAGGATCGTGGTCAGCAGCGCGAGCTTGAGCCCGAGCGGGAAAGACGCCTTGTCAGGCTTCGCCGGGGTCGCGGGCGTCGGCGTGGGCTCGGTCATCGACGCCTCTGCCGGGCGAGCGCGAGCGCGAGGAGCGCGAGCGGCCACGCCGCGCCGCCGCCCGGGTGGGCCGCGCAGGCGATCCCCGAGCCGCGCGGGGTGCCCGGATCGAGCGTCGCGTCCACGGCGGCCGCATCCGTACCGCCCGCGTCGACCAAGCCCGCGTCCGTGCCGGCGTCGAAGGCGCCCGCGTCGATCGCGCCCGCGTCGACGCCCCCGGCGTCGGTCCCGGCGTCCGGGAGCCCCGCGTCGGGCAGGCAGCCGGGGATCGGATCGTTGAAGCAGCCGGTCTCGGGCGCGCAGCCGTCCGCGGTGCACGGATCGAGATCGTCGCAGTCGGCGGGGGAGCCGGGCGTGCACGTCCCGACGACGCAGACCTCGTCGCCGTTGCAGGCGTCCCCGTCGGGGCAGGGCGTGGCGTCGGGTGCGGGGGCGTCGATCGGGCACACGCCCACGACGCCGTCGCACGCCTCGAGCGCGTCGCACGGGTGCGCGACGTCACGGCAGAGCGTGCCCGCGAGCTCCGGCGTGCAGGCCCCGTCGCTCGCGCAGAATTCACAGTCTCCGTCGCAGCGCGCGCCGCAGCACACGCCGGTGGCGCAGAACCCGGAGCGGCACTCGACGTCGTCGGCGCACGCGCGGCCGACGGGCAGCTCGCGGTTACAGCGCGCGCCGCAGCCGTCGCCGGGCGCGGTGTTCCCGTCGTCGCAGTCCTCGCCGGCCTCTCGCGCGCCGTTGCCGCACACGGTGACCCCGCCGCTCCGGATCTGGAACCGCCACACGCCCGGGATCCCCACGTTCGAGGTCGTCTCGAGGTCGAGCACGGCCATCGTCAGCGAGCCGGGGAGCGCGACGAAGTCGACGGTGTTGCCCGCATCGAACCCCGCCTGCGCGGGCGTGCCCCCGAGGCCGCCCATCCCCATGCTCGCGTCGCCGGTCGTCCAGTCGAGCTGCTCGTAGCGGAGCTCGACGTCGAAGTCGCCGGCCGCGCCCGCCGCGCTCTGGTCGACGAGGATGAGCTGGAAGCTGTTCACGAGGTCGACGTGGCTGTCGAAGTAGCCGACGCGGTACCACGT
>JAYRVK010001068.1:0-7056 GCA_041918555.1 Sandaracinaceae bacterium | reverse complement strand
GCAGACACCCTCGAGGCGCGACACGCTCATCAGCGGCCCGAGGTGCGGGTCGGTGATCTGGACGATGCGCAGCGGCGCCTCGAGCGCGGCTGCGCCCTTGGCGTGCCGGCGCGGTCCGTTCTCGACGGACGAGCCGTCGAGGGTGAGGTGCACGACCTCGCGGCGCGCCGAGAGCGACTGCGCCACGCCGACCGCGGCGACGAGGAACGGGACGATCACGGCGAGCGTCTCCGCGCCGAGCGCCGAGGCGACCGCGAAGGGCATGGCGAGCAGGGTGCCCGCTGCGAAGAAGAGCGCCGGCCAGCTCACGAGGAGGCGGAAGGGGAGGGGCCGCATCCGCGCGCGCGAGAGCGAGAGGAAGTGGAGGAACACGCAGACCTGGAGGTACGCGAACAGCGGCCACACCGGCTCGAAGACCGCGTAGAGGCCCGCCGCGATCAGCGCCTGGATCCCGACGATCACGAGCGCGAACAGCGCGAAGAAGCGGTTGCGGAGCACGCCCGCCGCGAGCGCGGTGAGCGCGACGCCCGAGGCGGCGCCGATCGCGAACACGGTGGGGGTCACGTCGGTGCGATTTCTGGTCCCGCCGAGGGCCACCCGCAAGCGCGCTACACGATCGGCAGCCGGACGCGCGCGGCGGGCTCGGGCGCGCTCTCGAGCCGGAGCACGCCGCGCGGGCAGACGTGGGCGCACATCCCGCAGCCGACGCACGACGCGCGAGTGAAGGACTCGTTCTTCTGCGCGTACGCGCGCACGTCGATCCCCATCTCGCAGTAGGTCGAGCAGTTGCCGCAGCTGATGCACATGTCGGGCTTCACACGGATGCGGAACCGGCCGAGCTTCTGCGCGAGGCCGAGCATCGCGGCCATCGGGCAGAAGTTGCGGCACCACACGCGCGGGCCGAAGAGCGGGTAGAGCCCGACGCCGACCACGCCGGCGAGGATCGAGCCGATGACGAGCTGATAGAGCCGCTTCATCGACCAGAGGTGCTCGCCCGCGACGAGGTGATGGAAGGTCCCGTGCTCGCTCCCGGCCACGTGATCGAGCGCGAGCAGCGCGGTCGAGCCGACGGCGAGGAACATCACCGTGTGGACCGCGACCTTCTCGAAGCGCCAGGCGCGCGCGCTCTTCGAGGTGAGGTGGCGCCACGGATCGCCGAAGGTGTTCGCGAGGCCGCCACACCCGCAGACCCAGCTGCAGTACCAGCGCTTGCCGTAGCGCCACGCGAGGAGCGGCGCCGCGATCAGCGAGCCGACCACGCTGAAGAGCGCGAGGTGGAGCGGCAGCGCGGCGAGGGTGCCGGGCTGGAGCTTGTACCAGTCGAGCGGCCACAGGTACGAGAAGTAGAACTCGGGCTCCATCACGAGCGGCAAGAGGAACGCGAGGCCGAGCTGGACGCCGACGTTCACCGCGATCCGGACCTGGTGGTAGCGCGAGTTGCCGTGCCTTCTCAGGTAGTAGACGGCGCCGCCGACCATCGCGATCGAGTAGACGAGGCCGTAGAGCATCCACTTGCTCGGGAGGCCGATCGCCCGCGCCGCCGGCTCGAGGTGCTCCGTGAAGTAGAGGTCGAGGTAGAGGGCGGTGAGCAGCATGGCCGCGAGCCACGCGAGGGGGCCGCGCGCGCGCCAACCCTCGCGCCACGTCGTGAGCAAACCGTTCTGCCCCTGGAGATCCATCGCGTCAGCTCGCCCGCGCGGCCCGCGGGATCGCGAGCGGAGGCACGAATTCGGTGTCGAAGCTCGCCTCGGCGAGGTGGTCGAGCACGTACGCGAGCGAGCGGCGCTCGCGGATCCAGCGGAGCCACACGGAGTGATCCCAGCGGCGGCCGAGCGCGTTGAAGCCGATCACGCGGTCCCGCGACTCCACGATGCGCAGCGTCGAGCGCACGGCGCCGCGCTCCTCGTGGCGCCACTCGCGCTCGCCCTCGGCGTTCGTGCCGACGAGGCCCGCGGTCGTGTACTCGATGTCCATGAGCTTTGCGCTGTTGTAGGCGAGGCCGCGCGCGTGCTCGGCGGCGTCGCCGCACAGACGCCGGCCCGCGACCCGGCCCTGCTCGCGCGCCGTGTACCAGAGCTGCTCGGGCCTCGACACGCCGGGCGACCACGGCACCGAGGCGCAGTCGCCCGCCGCGAAGACGTCCGCCGCGCTCGCCGCGAGGTCGGCGCCCACGACGATGCCGCCGGCGGCGTCGCGCTCGAGCGCGTCGCCGATCCACTCGGTGTTCGGGACGACGCCGATCGCGACGACGCACACGTCCGCCGGGAGCTCGCCGCGATCGGTGCGCACCTTGGCGAGCGCGCCGTCGCCCTCGAGGGCCTCGACGGATTCCTCGAGCCGCACGTCGACGCCGTGCGCGCGCAGGCGCTCGGTGATCCAGCCCGCCTCGGTCGCGTCGAGGGCCATCGGCCAGAACCACTCTTCGCGCACGAGGAAGGTCGGGCGGAGCTTCGCGGCGACGAGGACCTCGATCGCCTCGATGCCGATCAGGCCGCCGCCGATCACGACGGGATGGCGCGGAGGCCCGCCGCGCGCCGCGAAGCCGTCGGGCCGTGGGCGGTAGGGCGACCGCTCGTCCGTCGCGGCGAGGTGCGCGTCCGCGCGAGGGGGGGGGCCGGCGCGGCTCGGCCCGCCCCACACCTCGCGCTCGAGCCACGCGAGATCCTGGTGCGTCACGAAGTGCCCGACGCCGCGGAGCGCCG
Source organism: Sandaracinaceae bacterium (assembly GCA_041918555.1). Lineage (GTDB taxonomy): Bacteria > Myxococcota_A > Polyangia > Polyangiales > Sandaracinaceae > JACKEC01. The sequence goes on along the minus strand of JAYRVK010001068.1, from coordinate 4,354 downwards.
CGCCGGGCCACGGCGGGGATCGCGGACGGCTCCCGCACGCGACCAGGAGGCGGTCGTACGCCAGCGGCGCGAGGCCGCCCGCGAGCCGCACCTCGCGGGCCTCGGGATCGAGGCCGATCGCGCGGGCCCGCACGCGCGCGAAGCGGCGTTGTGCGTAGAGATCGCGCTCGTAGGGCTCGATGCACGCGTGGCTGAGCTGGCCGCTGTGCACCCACATGAGCGCGGTGCGTGAGAAGAAGTGATCGGACTCCTCGGAGACGATCGTGATCACCCAGCTCGGCTCGCGGGCGCGCACGGCCAGCGCGGCCTCGATGCCGGCGACCCCGTTGCCGATGATCACGACGCGCACGGGCGAGACTATGCCCGCTCCCCGGGTCGGTTACTCGAACATCGCGACGATGTCCTGGCCCGCGATCAGCCACCACGCGGCGATGAGCGCGAGGAAGCCGAGGAAGCGCAGGAACAGGCCGCCCGGGCTGGTGAGCGGGCCCTCGAGGTGGACGCGCGGCTGGCCCTCGAACCAGCTCGAGAGCCGGCGGCCGACGAGCACGCGCTCGCGATCGGCGGCCTCGCGGTAGGCGCCGGCCTTCTCTTCCTTCAGCCGCTCGTCGACCTCGACCGTGACGCACGCGTGGTTGTGCCCTTCCTTCGCGGCGGCCGCGAGGTGCGTCTTCGCTTCGGCGCTCAGCTCGAGCGGCGCGGGCCCCTCGTCGACGACGAGCTCGCCGTCTATCGACACGCGGCAGAGGAGCCAGCCGCGCGACTCCTCGGCGAAGCCCGCGAGCTCCGTGAGCGGCGGGAGCTTGGGGCGCTCGTGCCGGCTGATGCGGACCTTGGGCAGGACCTTCAGGCAGATGCCGAAGCCGCGGCCTCCGACCGCCATCATCCCGCCCGCGTAGAGCACGCCGATCGCGCCCTGGCCGACGGCGACGAAGCCGACCGCGCCCTGGCCGACCGCGATGACGCCGCGCGCGACCTGGCCGATCGCGATCACGCCGGTCGCCATCTGGCCGAGCGCGAAGATGCCGGTCGCGATCTGGCCCACGGCGAACACGCCGGGGCGGTCGGGGTCGGTCGAGAAGAGGTCCACGGTGCGCGCAGTGTAAGCCGAGCCGCGGGTCCGCGTTGAACCGACGACACGGAGGTCGACTCATGACGAAGACGCGTTGGATGACGTTCGCGATCCTGCTCGCGCTGGTGCCTGCGTGCGGGGGCTCGATGGGGATGGATCGAGGACCGCTCGCGGCGGCGCCCGCCGAGCAAGCGGTGGTGATCGACGACGCGCGGATCGCCGACGCGCTCGCGCGCCAGCCGCAGCTGCCCGATCGCGTGCGCGTCGGCGTGTGGTTCCGCGGCCCGACCGACGGCGCGTGGCGCTGGAGCTTCGAGGATCGCGAGCGGGTGGTGCAGGCGTCGGAGACGGTGGACCGCGTCGAGCTCTTCCCGATCTCGCGGGGCTTCGTGGAGGGCGAGGATCTCGCGTCGCTGCGCCTCGCCGCGGCGCGGCACGGGGCGCACGCGATCCTGATCGTGGAGGGCCGCTCGGAGCAGGAGACGTCCGACAACGGGTGGCTCGCGACCTACCCGATGATCCTGCCGATCCTCTTCGCCCCGGCGCAGGAGCTCGACTCGCGCTTCGCGATCGACGCGCAGATGTACGACGTGCGCAACGGGTTCCTCTACCTCACCGCGGAGTCGGAGGGGCTCGAAGAGCAGCAGCGCGCGCACGTGTGGATCGATCGCGACGGCGGGATCCGCGAAGCGCGGCGGCTCGCGGTCGAGCACCTCCACGCGGAGCTGCGCGATCGGCTCGCGCACCTCGTCGGCGCGGCGGAGTCGGAGGAGTCCGTGGAGTAGCGCGCCCGCTCCCGCGTGGTGGTCGCGATGACCTCGGGGCGCGATGGCGCGGCTCAGCGCGGGCGCACCGCGAGGCCGACGCCGCCGTAGCCGGCCTGCGCGACCGAGAACAGCACCTTGCGCACCGCGCGGTAGTCCACGTCGCGGCTCGCCTGCACGACCACCTGCCCCGGGAGCTCCTCGCCGGGGTGCAGCGCGCCCCAGTTCTGCCGTTGGATCTCGAGGTCGTGCACGAGCGGCTCGACGCGCTCCACCTGTGCGCTCGCGAGGAGCGTCCGTGTGTCCGCCACGCGGCGGCCGTCCACGGTGATCTGGTCCGCGTCGATCGCGACGACCGGCGCCGTTGGCCCCTCGCGCCCGTGCTCGGCGTCCGGGAGCCCCGGGAGCACGGTGATCTCTCCGCTCGTCCCGAACGACATCAGGAGGAAGACGACGACGGTGAGCAGGAAGTCGATGAACGGCACGAGCGTGATCGACGCGTCGACCGATCGACGGGCGCGAGCCTTCGGCGCGGACGCGCCCGGAGCACGGATCGTCATGGGCCGTACGACCGCGCGTGCTCGCGCGGGTTCCGACTCTTTCTAGCGTCGAATGGCGTACACGAAGGTCGCCCGCGGCGCGCGGTTCCAGCGCTCCACGATCGTGCGATGCGGCACGACGTCGCCGTCGACGAAGCGCGCCGCGACGCGCTCGGCCTCCGCGCGATCGCCGGTCGCCTTGATGCGCATCACGAGCGTCATGAGCTCGCGCGCGGCGTCGGGGAAGCGCGCGTAGTCGATCGAGTACGCGCCCACGTCCTCGCCGTTGGCGGCGCGCGCCTCGGGATCCCAGCGCAGCGCGCCCGCCTCGGTCAGGAACCCGACCTGGATGGCGGAGAGCTGGGAATACGGCTTGCGCTGTCCAGTCGGCGTGACCATCCCGCGCGAGATGTGGCCCATCGCCCAGACCATCGAGTCCAGGTAGACCTGGCGCTGGCGCTCCTCGGTGACGATGCCCTCCTCGCGCAGCAGCGCCGTGTAGAAGAGCGCGCCGCTCTGGGCCTTGAGCTCCTCCATCGTGGAGGCGAGGCCGCCGCCGAAGACCTCGTCGTCGGTCTGCCCGTTCACGCGGTACTCGTGCGACGGGCCGAGGTTGTGCGTCGCCTCGTGGAGGATCGTCGACAGCAGCCCGGGCTCGGTGTCGTCGGTGTAGAGCGCCATCGCCTCCGCGGTGAAGATGCTCGCGGCGAGGCCGCGCCGGCGCGCGAGGCTGTCCGGGTCCGTGTAGAGGTTCGTCATCGCGACGGTCCGGCCGCGCCCCTCCTCGGAGACCGGGCCCCAGTTCGGGAGCGACTGGCCGATCGTGGCGCCGAAGGAGTCGCGGTCGTCGCCCGCGTTGACGACGATGTCGATGAAATCGGGGAGGTGGAAGCTGACGGTGCGCGGCTCGTACGCGTCGCTCAGCGCGGCGACCGACTCTTCCATCCGCTGCTGGAGCGGGGTGAGCCGATCCTGCCAGGTGAGCGAGCCCTGGTTGATGAGCGCGAAGGTGAGGTGGAAGCCCGCCTTCTGGCTGCAGGGATCCCAGTACACCTCGTCGGGGCCGACGCGGACGTACCAGCGGCTGTTGCGGACGTTCATCGCTGCCCACGCCTCGTCGGCCGGGTTCCAGTCGTCGTCCTCGAAGGCCTGCGCGGCGGCGCGCAGGTACGTGCGGAGCGGCTCCTCGTCGGCGTCGGTGATCGCGTCGGCCGCCGCGCGGAGCTCCATCGCGATCGGCCCCATCATCTCCGCGTACTCCTCGTGGTACGGCACCGCGACGAGCGCGCCCTCGCGCTCGCGGACGACGGTGAACGGGGTCAGCAGCGCGGCCGATCCCTCGCGCGCCTCGAGCGCCGCGCAGAAGTCGTCGGTGGCCTGGAGCTCGACCGGGTACACGTCCACGGGCTGCCGCGGCGCGCCCGCGATGGCCGAGCAAGCCGCGTTGCCCTCGGTCGTGGCGCCTTTGCAGCGCGGGCCCCAGTTCCGGCGGAACAGGCTGCGGCTCGGCGCGTCGTCGGCGACCTGCGCCTCCAAGCGCGCGGCGCCGACCTGCCGCGCGTAGAGCGCGTCGATCATCGACGCGACGCGCAGCATCCGATCCGCGAAGGCGCGATGATCCGCGGGCAGGTCCGAGAAGTCGGTCTCGATCACGGTGGGCGCGGTCGTCGAGAGCTCCTCGATCACCGCCGCGAGCCGCGGATCGGACGGCGCCTCGGCGGCGTGCGCGGCGACGAGCGCCTCGTAGGTGCTCGCGAAGTGCTCCGTGAGCTCGCCGTCCTCCACGAAGGGCTCGGACTCCGGGTAGAAGAGGAGCGCGCGCAGCTCGCTCGCGTCGACCGCGCCGTCCTCGTCCGCGTCGGCCGCCCAGAAGAGCGGCACGTTCGTCTGCACCGCGAGCTGGTTGAACCGCAGGCGCTCGAGGCGGTCGAGCGCCGTCGTCTCGGGGGGCTCGGGCGTCTCTGGCACCTCGGGCGTGC
>JAYRVK010001067.1:0-12428 GCA_041918555.1 Sandaracinaceae bacterium | reverse complement strand
GTGATGAGACCGAAGTTCTGCCCCATGTAGTTGCCCTTCTTCACGCGATAGAGAGTCTTGTCTCCACGCACGATCGCATACATGTCCTGGCCCTGCTGCAGGGTGCCGACCATCTTCAGCTGCTCCAGCGGAAAGGCCTCGAGGGGTTCCTTGCGGCGATTCAGGTCCGGGGCGATGCCACCGCCGGGGCCGGCGCCCTCCTTGGGCGGGGTGAGCTTGCGCGGCTTGAACGGGTCGGGCAGGTCGAAGCCTTCATAGGTGAAGGGCTCGAAGGGCTTGACGGCCGGGAGGGTGTCGATCTTGCGCGGCAGGCCCTTCTCGGAGTCGCGCACGAACTGGCGCAGCTCGTCGATCTCGGAGCTGCAGCCGGCGGCGACGACGACGGCGACGGGAACGATCCAGCGTTTCATCACTTGCCTCCCGGCTTCGCCTTGGCGGCCTTGTCCTTGGCGGCCTTGCGCTGCTTGGCGACCTCTTCCTCGTCGAGGTAGCGGTAGGTCTTGGCGACCGCTTCCATGGCGAGCACGCCATCCTTGGGCGGGTCGAGCTTGAGGTCGGTCAGGAGCACGATGCGGGGCATCTTGGCCACGTCGCTCGCGAACGCGCCGAGGTCGTGGTAGTTGCCCGTGACCTTGATGTTGACCGGCAGCTCCGCGTAGAACTCGGTGAAGTTCTCCTTCTCCGCGGGCTTGAAGAGCTCGAAGGCGAGGCCGCGGCCCAGGCCCGCCTGGTTGATGTCGATGAGCAGCGCGTCCATCTCGCTCTTGTTGGGCAGCTGCTTGAGCAGCGCCCCGAAGGACTGCTCGATCTCGGCGCGCTGCTGCTTGTAGGCGTCGAGGTTCACCGCGAGGCGCTTCTTGTCGAGGAAGGTCTGTTTCTGCTTGTCGACCTCGGCGCGACCGCGCTCACCGCGGGCGCGATCCTCCTGGCGCTCTGGGTCTTCGCCCAGGAGGAGATCGCCGCGTGGCTCGGTCAGTCGCCGCAGCTCCTCGGGCTCGGGCTCGCGGTCGGCGGCGTCGTCTACGTCCTCTACGCGCTCGGCGAGCTCTTCTGGGACACCTCGCCGGGCAAGCGCGCGCTGGGCCTCGGGCTGCGCTCGATCGAGGGCGGCCGGGTGCCCTGGCCGCGCGGTCTCGGCCGCGCCGCGGTGAAGTCCCTGGGCCCGCTCCTCTACGCCACCGGCCACCTCTTCGCGTGGCCGCGCGTGTCCGACCTCGGCCTCGCGGTGATCGTGCTCCTCGCGTTCGGCGGCGTGCTCGCCTTCGGCCCCGAGGGCGCGGCCCTCCACGACCGCGTGTTCCGAACTCGGGTACGGCTCACCCACGTGCTCGTGAAGCTCTGACGAGCAAGGAAGTTTGCGTTGCAACTTAGTTTTCTTGACACATCAAGCGGAGAGCGAACCGGGGGCGCCTCCGGAGCCCGCTGCGCGGTCTCCTCCGGCGGCTCCGCGAGCCCCTGCGGGTCTCGCTCCGCTCGCGCCGAGCCCTGTGGTCTCGGCGCGTCGGGCCGCGCCCTTCGGTCGCGGGCCGAGTCGCGAGCGCGGGGCCGCCCTCGGTCCTTCGAGCGAATGCCGTGGGCGTGGCATGCTCGCCGGATGTCGGTGGGCGCCGCTGCGGTCCCGCGCAGCCAGGATCGATGGCGCCGTAATCCTGACGGCGCGGTGCGCTCCCTGAACGAGGCGCTCGACATCGGTCTTCGAGTGCCGAGCGTCCCGTGCATCAGCACGTACGACGTGGAGTACACCCGCCGGCCGTGACGGCTCACCCGACGTAGGCGAGATCGAGCCGCTCGTGCCCGCGGGGCGGTCAGCTCACGTGGGGGAGGGGAGGCCGATCACTCTACGAGGGCGTCGGCCGGGAGCTCGAGCCGCGAGGTGACGCCGATCCCCTGGATCGGCGCGGAGCCGCCGTGCAGGAGCGCGCGGATGCGGCCGCGCCCGTCGAGGACCGGGGCGCCGGAGTTGCCCTGGTGGGAGGGGCACTCGACGAGCCAGCCGACCGCGCTCGCGGCCTCACCGAAGGTGTCGACCGCGCTCCGTGGGGTCGCCACGCGACAGAGGCGCGTCGAGAGCTCGTGCTGGAGGTCGTAGATCGGGTGCGGCCGCACCGCCGGAATGCTCACGATGACCTCGGAGTCGAGCGGCGCGAACGCGATGGACATGGGCTCGCGATCGAGGCGCCGCGCGAGGCGCACGAGCGCGACGTCCGTGCGCAGGACCTCGGCGTCGTCGACGGCGCCCGCGTGCACGACGCCGCGGCACGCGACCCACTCCGCGGGGTGCTCGGCGACGCGCGGGAAGGTCATCCACAGGCCCTCGCAGCTCGCGCCGCCGCGTCGCGCCTCGGCGGGTAGGCAGTGGCTCGCGGTGAGCGCGAGGTCCTCGGCGATCAGGCTCGCGGTGCAGCGCTGGAGCGAGCCGAGCTCGCCGAAGAGCAGCATGCCCACGCCCTCGGGGCAGCTCGGATCTGCACATCGCAAGTGGACTTGCTCCGCGAGGAGGCCCGGGTCCGCGCGGAGAACGGGCGCGGCGGGCGCGACCTCGGCGCTCCCGCGCGCGGCCAGAAGCGCAGGCCGCACCACCGGCGCCGGCGCCGAGGCGCACGCGGCGAACAGGACGGCGAATGCGGCGGACCCGCGCACGAGCGCCAGTATGACAACGCTCCGCGGGATCGGCTCTCGGCCGTTGCCGCGCTCTCCGCTTTGGGGCATGCCCCTCTGCGTGACCGCGTCGCTCGAGCACCCGGCGCCCGCGCCCGCGAAGGGTTCCTACGCCCACGGCTTCGGCCCGATGGCGCGGCAGTTCGCGAGCCACCTCGCGCACGGGAAAGAGGTCGGCGCGGGGCTCAGCGTGTTCCATCGCGGCGAGCTCGTGGTCGACGTGTGGGGCGGGCTCGCGGACGCGGAGACGAGGCGGCCTTGGGAGCGCGACACGCGCGTGGTGCTCTTCTCGGTGACCAAGGGCTTCATGGCGATGGCCATGCACCTCCTCGCCGCGAAGGGCCGCTTCGAATGGGACGCGCCGGTCGCGACCTACTGGCCAGGCTTCGCCGCGAAGGGCAAGGGGGGGATCACCGTCCGCGCGCTCTTCAACCACCAGGCGGGCCTGCTCTGCCTCGACGCGCCGCTCACCCTCGCGCAGTGCGTCGAGCCCTCGGGTGCGGGCGCGGTGCTCGCCGCGCTCGAGGACCAGGCGCCGCTCTGGCCGCCCGGGATGCGGCAGGGCTATCACGCGGTGACCTACGGGATGTTCGCGCGCGAGCTCTTCGAGCGCATCGCGGGGGAGCCGCTCGGCCCGTTCCTGCGCCGCGAGCTGCTCGAGCCGCTCGGCTCCGACGTGTACGTCGGCGCGCCCGCGTCGCTCGAGCCCAAGACGGCGCGGCTCTACCCGCCGAAGACCCCGGGCCGCCTCGCGCGCATGGTCGTCTCGAGCGTGTGGTTCCCCGGCTCCGCCGAGGCGCGCATCGCCCGCGCGGTGCTCGGCAAGGGCTCGCTCCAGCGGCGCGCGTTCCTCAACCCCGCGACGGGGCCCGCGGGCGTGCTCGCGTACGACGACCCGAAGGTCCGCGGGGCCACGCTCGCGTGGGCGTCGGCGACGGGGAGCGCGCACGGGGTCGCGCGCGCGTACCTCCCGTTCGCGGCGGGCGGCGAGCACGGCGGGCGAAGGTACTTCGCGCAAGAGACCTTGTCGCCGCTGTACCGGCGGCAGGGCTGGTCCGAGCGCGACGCGGTGCTCGAGAAGCCGCTCGGCTGGTCGCAGGGGTTCCTCAAGGAGGAGCGCCAAGTGTTCTCGCCGACGCCCGAGTCCTTCGGCCACGCGGGGATGGGCGGCGCGCTCGGGTGGTGCGATCCCGTCGAGGGGCTGAGCTTCGGCTACGCGATGAACCGCATGGACTGGCGCGTGCGCTCGCTGCGCTGCCTCGCGCTCTGCCACGCGCTCTACGAGTGCGATCCGGTCCGGGAGCGGCGTTGACGTGAGGTGGCTCGCCGCCGCGCTGGCCCTCGCGGCCTGCGATCCGGCCACGGTGGCGCGCGTCCGCGAGCAGGTCGTCGGCGCGGAGGCGTGGGAGGGCCTCGACGCGCTCCGCGCCGCGGACGGGGAGCTCGGCCGCGACGAGGTGACCATCGAGGACCCGAGCGGGCACGCGCTCGAGGCGCTCGGCGAGGCGCTGCGCCGCGCGCACCGCGGCGAGGGGCGCGTCAGCATCGCGGTGTACGGCGGCTCGCACACCGCGGGCGACCTCTACACGGGGCGGATGCGCGAGGTGCTGCAGGCGCGCTTCGGCGACGCGGGGCACGGCTTCGTCCCGCTCGTCCCCGTCGTGGTGAACCACTGGGCGTGGGGCGTGGTGATCGACGACGCGGAGGGCTTCGAGGTCATGCAGGTCAACGCGAAGCGCCGCACGGTCTTCCGCTACGGCCTCGCGGGCGCCGCGTTCCTCGCCGACGAGCCCGAGGCGTTCGCGGGGATCGCCAGCGATCACTGGGGCAACGGCCGCCTCGCGTCGCGGCTCGATCTGCTCTACGACCGCGCGCCCGGCGGCGGCACGCTCGAGGTCTGGCTCGACGGCCGGCGCGTCGACGCCCTCGACACCGCCGCCGATCCCCCGCAACACGGCTTGCAGTCCTACGAGGTGAGCGACGCCCCGCACCAGCTCGAGGTCCGCGCGCGCGGCGACGGGCCGGTCACCGTATACGGCGTGGTGATGGAGCGCGACGCCCCGGGCGTGCTCGTCCACAACCTCGGCCTCGTGGGGAGCAAGGCGCGCAACCACCTCCTCTGGGACGAGGCGCAGTGGGCGTCGTACTTCACGCGGCTCGAGGCGGACCTCGTGATCTTCGCTTACGGGAACAACGAGACGGACGACACGCACCTCGAGGTCGCCGATCACGAGCGCCAGCTCCGCGACGCGCTCGCCCGCGTGCGGCGCGCGGCGCCCGAGGCCTCGTGCCTGCTCGTCGGGCCGACCGATCGCGTGCGCGAGACGCCCGAGGGGCCCGCGCCGCTCCCCCTCGTGGCGGAGATGACCGAGATGCAGCGCCGCGTCGCGCGCGACCTCGGCTGCGGCTTCTTCGACACCCTCGCGTTCATGGGCGGGCTCGGGGGGGGGCTGACGTGGCTGCGCCACGATCCGCCGTACCTGGGCCCCGATCACGTCCACCTCGGCCGCGAGGGGTACCTGCGGCTCGGCGAGGCCCTCGTGCGATCTCTCCTGCTCGCGACCCGCCCGCCCGCTTGACGCACCGCGTCGGCGCGCACATATCCGGGGAGAGGACTGAAGCGTCATTCAGTCCGTGGGGGAGTCGGAGGACGCTCGGTGTCGCACGCTCAGAACAGGTACAAGGCCGATCTTCGCGAGTTTCGCTTCCTCCTCTTCGAGCAGTTCCACCTGGAGCAGCTGCTCGGCCAGGCGCCGTTCGCCGACTGGGGCCCGGACGAGGTCAAGATGGTCCTCGACGAGTGCTACCGGTACGCGACCGAGGTCGTCGGGCCGCTGAACGGCAAGGGCGACGTCGAGGGCTGCCGGCTCGAGAGCGGGCAGGTCAAGACGATCGAGGAGTTCAAGGGCGCGTGGAAGGCGCTCTACGAGCAGGGCTGGCGGGTGCTCAGCGTCCCGGTCGAGCTCGGCGGGCAGGGCGCGCCGACGACGCTCCAGGCCGCGGCCGAGGAGCTGATGAGCGGCGCGAACCCGGCGTTCGCGATGTACCCGGGCCTCACCAACGGGGCCGCCGAGCTCATCGCGCACCACGGCACCCCCGAGCAGGTCGACGCGTGGGCCAAGCCGATGTTCGCCGGGACGATCGCGGGGACGATGTGCCTCAGCGAGCCGCACGCGGGCAGCGACGTCGGCGCGGCGAAGACCACCGCCACGCCGGTCGGCGACGGCGTGTACTCCATCCGCGGCACCAAGTGCTGGATCAGCGCCGGCGATCACGAGCTCGCGCAGAACGTCGCGCACCTCGTGCTCGCGCGGATCGACGGCGCCGAGGCGGGCACCAAGGGCCTGAGCCTCTTCATCGTCCCGAAGAAGCGCCCCGACGGGACGCCGAACGACGTCACCGTCGCGGGTATCGAGCACAAGATGGGGCTCAACGCGTCGGCGACCTGCACGCTGGTGTTCGGTGACAACGGAGCTTGTCACGGAACCCTGGTGGGCGGCATCGCGCACCAGGGCATGCGGCAGATGTTCACGATGATGAACTACGCGCGCATCGGCGTCGGCATCCAGGGCCTCGCGGTGGCGAGCGGCGCGTACCTCGCCGCGCTCGACTACGCGAAGGAGCGCAAGCAGGGCTCGAGCGTCGAGGACTGGAAGGACCCGAACGCGCCGCGCGTCGCGATCATCCGGCACCCGGACGTGCGCCGCATGCTCCTCGACATGAAGGCGCGCGTGGAGGGCATCCGCGCGCTCGTCGTGAAGCTCACGACGCACCAGGACCGCGCGACCGCGCTCGCGGGCAAGGACGACGTCTCGGCCGCCTACCACAAGGGCCAGGTCGAGCTCCTCACCCCGCTCGTGAAGGCCTACGCGTCGGACCAGGCGTACCGCGTCGCGGAGACCGCGATCCAGGTGCACGGCGGCTCCGGCTACGTGCGCGACTTCCCCGTCGAGCAGGCGGCGCGCGACTCCAAGGTCTTCTCGATCTACGAGGGCACCAACCACATCCAGGCGCTCGACCTCGTCGGGCGCAAGCTCGGCCAGGCCGGCGGCAAGCACGCGCAGGAGTTCTTCGCGGACGTGGGCAAGCTCGTCGCGAAGCACGGCGAGCACCCGGTGCTCGGCAAGGCCATCGGTCAGCTCGCGAAGGCGCAGGAGGCGGTCGGCGGCGCGGCGTTCCAGCTCCTCGGCTGGTTCAAGGCGGGCGAGATGCACAAGGTCCCGCTCAACGCGAACCTGTTCCTCCAGATGATGAGCGAGCTCGCGGTGGGCTGGCTCCTCCTCGAGGGCGCGGTGATCGCGCTCGACGCGCAGGCGGGGCTCGCGCCGGATCACCCCGACGTCGCGTTCTACGAGGGCAAGAAGGCTGCCGCGCTCTACTTCGCGAACAACGTCCTGCCGAACGTGATCTCGAGCGCGAAGGTGATGCAGCTCGGCGACCGCAGCCCGCTCGACATCCCCATCGAGAGCTTCGCGACGGTGTGAGGCTCGGGTAAGCTCGTGCGCCGGTGAGGCGCCTCCGGAAGATCCTCGCGTGGCTGGCGGTCGTGCTCGGCGGGCTCGTGCTCGCGGTGTGCGCGTACCTGATCTCGATCGACCAGCCGCGCCCCACCGGGGAGACCGGCGAGGCCGCCGAGGCGCTCGCGGCGCGCATCGAGGACTCGATCGATCTCGGCGCGTGGGCCCGCACCGGCGCGGTGCGCTGGACCCACGCCGGGCGGAACCAGCACCTCTGGGACAAGCGGCGCGGGCTCTGCCGGGTGCGCTGGGACGACGTCGAGGTGCTCCTCCACGAGGGCGGCTCGGCGGGCCGCGCGTACCGCGGCGGCGTCGAGGTCACCGGCGAGGAGGGCCTCGCGTTGCGCGAGCGCGGCTACGCCGCGTGGGTCAACGACTCGTTCTGGCTCAACCCGCTCGCGAAGATCCACGACGAGGGGACCACGCGCCGGCTCGTCGCCGACGACCAGCTCCTCGTCGAGTACGCCTCGGGCGGGCTCACGCCGGGCGATGCGTACCTCTGGCACGTCGGCCGCGACGGCCTGCCGACGGCCTGGCAGCTCTGGGTGACCATGCTGCCCGTCGGGGGCGCCCGGATCACCTGGGAGCGCTGGGTCACCCTCGACACCGGCGCGCGCGTCAGCACGCGGCACGCCGCCCCGCTCGGCATCGTCATCGAGGTGACCGACGTCGAGGGCGCGGCCACGCTCGAGGAGCTCGTCGGGCCCGCGGATCCGTTCGCGCCGATCCTCTCGAGGGGTGCTGCGCGCACCCCTCCCCGTCGCGAGTGAATCGCGCCGGGGCCCCCCCCTCGTTCGAACGCGCTGGCGCGCGTTCGCTCCCCGCCTGCGGCGCCTCGTTCCTGGGCGATTGACGGACCGCGCGCGAGCGACGACGCTCCGTCGGCCGATGCATCCGTACCTCCTCAAGAGCGGCACCGAGCTCGCGGCCATGATCCGGCGCGGCGAGACCTCGAGCGAGGAGGTCGTGCGGCGGCACCTCGATCGCCTCCGCGAGGTGAACCCGATCCTCAACGCCGTCGTGCGCACCCGCGTGCGCGACGCGCTCCTCGAGGCGAAGGCGGCCGACGCGCGCCTCGCGGCCGAGGGGCCCGACGGGCTCCCGCCGTTCCACGGCGTGCCGTGCACCATCAAGGAGAGCTTCCAGCTCGCGGGGATGCCGCAGACCGCGGGCCTCGTCTCGCGCCGCGATCGCCGCAGCACCGAGGACGCGCCGACGGTGCGGCGCCTCCGCGTGGCGGGCGCGATCCCGCTCGGCGTCACGAACGTGAGCGAGATGCTGATGTGGGTCGAGAGCGACAACCACGTCTACGGCCGCTCCAACAACCCCTACGATCCCGGCCGCATCGTGGGCGGGAGCTCGGGCGGGGAGGGCGCCTCGATCGGCGCGGCGATCGCGCCGTTCGGCCTCGGCGCCGACATCGGCGGCTCGATCCGCGGGCCCGCCTTCTTCAACGGCGTGTTCGGCCACAAGCCCTCGGCGGGGCTCGTGCCCAACACCGGGCAGTGGCCGATCGCCGAGGGCGAGGCCCTGCGCTACCTGTCGACGGGGCCGCTCGCGCGGCGCGCCGAGGACCTGTGGCCGCTCCTCACCACGCTGGCCGGGCCCGACGGGGTGTGCACCGCGTGCGAGTGGATCGAGCTCGGCGACCCGAGCCGCGTCGACGTCGGCGCGCTCCGCGTGCTGAACGTCGCGGACAACGGCTGGGTGCGCGTGCACCGGGACCTGCGCCGCGCGCAGGCCGACGCGGCGCGCGCGCTCTCGGCCCGCGGCGCGCGCGTCGAGGACCGGCGGTTCCCCGCGCTCGCGCGCTCGCTGCACTTCTGGGGCGCGGGCCTCTCGGCCGCGGGCGGGACGCCGTTCGGCGTGCTGATGGGGGAGGGCACGCGCGTGGCGGTCCTGCCCGAGCTCGGGAAGTGGCTCGTCCGCCGATCGAAGTTCACGCTCCCCGCGCTCGGCCTCGCCGCGCTCGAGCGCGTGCCGGAGCTGCTCCCCGATCGCACGCAAGACCTCTTGCGCGAGCTCGACGAGCTCCGCGCGCTCCTCGAAGACGAGCTCGGCGACGACGGCGTGATGCTCTACCCGAGCTACTCGCGCCCCGCGCCGCGCCACCACGGGCCGCTGCTCCGGCCGTTCGACTTCGTGTACACGGCGATCGTCAACGTCCTCGGGTTCCCGAGCACGCAGGTCCCGCTCGGGCTGAACGCGAAGGGCCTGCCGCTCGGCTGCCAGGTCGTCGCCGCCCACGGCAAGGACCACCTCACGATCGCCGTCGCGCGCGAGCTCGAGCGCGCGATGGGCGGCTGGGTGCCGCCGCCGGCGCGGAGCCGCTACGGCGTGCGCCGCACCCGGATCCCCGGCGCGCCCTGAGCGCTGGCGCGATCTCCCAAGCGATTGGCGCGCGGGCTCATGCCCGGCGCGCGCCCGCGCGCGCATCGTGGCGGCATGACTCACCACGACACTCCGCCCCGCGAGCCCACGTTCACCTCGGCCCACGACGCTCCGTCGAGGTCCCTCGGGCCCGCGTCGATCCGCTACCTCCTCGAGGCCTCGCGCGGCAGCGCCTTCTCGGTGATCGAGATGCGCGCCACGCCCGGCTTCACGGGACCGCCGATGCCCCACCACCACACCCGCGAGGAGGCCTCGTTCATCGTGATCGAGGGCGCCCTCGCGATCACGGTGCGCGGCGAAGAGCGCCGCGTCGAGGCCGGCGGGCTCGCGCACCTGCCGCCCGGCGTCGACTTCGTGTGGAGGAACGCGAGCGACGACGCGCCCGCGCGCTTCCTCTGCGTGTACGCGCCGGCGGGCTTCGAGCAGATGTTCTCCGACGTGGAGCGCGCGTTCGCCGCGCGCGGCGGCGCGAAGCCCACGCCCGAGGCGATGCGCGAGGTGATGCCTCCGATCTGGCAGAAGTACGGCATCGCCCTGCCGAGCGCGCGCTAGCCAGCCGCGCGGGCGGCGTGGGATCCTCGCGGCGTGCCGCCGGCGGGTCCCACGCTCTGGTCGAGCGCGCTGCGCGCGTGCTTGTCGGGCTTCGCCGCGCTCGGGCTCGACGCCGAGCGCGTGCGGCGCGACGCCGGGATCGACGCGGCCGTCCTCGCGGATCCCGACGCGCGGATCCCGTTCGAGCTCACCGCGCGGATCTGGCCCGCCGCGCAGGCGCAGTGGGGGCGGCCGGGGCTCGGCCTGCACACGGGCGCCGCCCTGCCGTTCGGAGAATTCGGCGTGATCGACTACGCCATGGCGAGCGCGCCGACGCTGGCCGAGGGTCTCGCCGCCCTCGGGCGCGCGTTCCGCGTGGTCAGCCACGGCGCGACGGCCCTCGGGCTCGAGCGCCGCGCCGGCGGGTCCGGCGCGCTCTGCTTCAGCGGCGTGTTCCCGCCCGACGTACGGGACTACGGGATCGGCTCGATGGTGGTGCGCCTGCGGCACCTCGGCGCCCGGCCGGCCGCGCTCTCCTTCGTCGGGCCCCCCTTCGACGCGCCGGACGCCTACGCGCGGGCCCTCGGGGTGTCGCCGCGCTTCCACGCCGCCGCGAACGAGGTGCGGCTCACCGCGGCGGACCTCGACGCGCCGCGCGACGACGCGCGCTATCGCGGGCTCGCGCCGATCGTCGGCCGCGAGGTGGAGCGCCTCCTCGCCGACCTCCCGGATCCCTCGGCCAGCGCCGAGGCGCGGCGGGTGATCGCGCGCCTCCTGCCCTCGGGCACGCCGGGCATCGACGCGATCGCGCGGGCCCTCGGGGTCAGCCGCCGCACGCTCCAGCGCCGCCTCGCCGACGAGGGCGCCACGCTGCGCGCCCTGATCGAGTCGACCCGCGAGGAGCTCGCGATCCGCCACCTCGACTCCGATCGGCTGCGCATCGCGGAGGTCGCGTACCTCCTCGGCTACTCCGAGCCGGGCACCTTCACCACCGCGTTCACGCGGTGGACGGGGCGCTCGCCGACGGAGCACCGCCGTCGCTGACGCGGCTACTCGCAGCCGGTCGCGTCGCGCGCGGGCACGCGCGGGGCGCCGCCCGCGGCGAGGCCCTCGAGGAAGCAGCGGTACTGCAGCGCGGGCTCGGGCCGCTGGAACACCACCTCGTGTCCGTCCTCGATCCCGTCCTCGTCGTGCTGCACGACCACGCCGGTCGCCCCCGCGCGGTTCCCCGACGCGGGCAACGTGATTTGCGATCGTCCACTGAACTGGAGGAGCGCGCCGAGCGGCGTGAAGCGCTCGCGGAGCGACTCGTCGAGCGGGCCGCCGGCCAGATCGAGCCCGAGCGCGAGGCTCAGCGGGTTCGCGACGGGGGGCGGGATGTACGTGTCGAGGATCCCCTGGAACATCAGGACGTGCCGGCCGTCGTCGGGCCGCGGGTAGACCTGCGGATCGGCCGGCTCGCCCGCCCACTGCAGCAGCGCGAGCGCGGGGTCGTGCTCGACGAGGATCCGCCCGCGCGCGGTGTAGCGAAGCAGGTTCTCCGCGGCGGGCCGCACGTGCACGGGGCTCTCCTTGTAGATCACGTTGCGGATCCACGAGCCGCCCGCGCCGCTGAGGATCATCGCGCGGTAGGTCGGCTCGATCGCGACGCTGAGCGGCGCGATGGTCGCCCCCATCGAGTGGCCCATGATCGCGACGCGCGTCTCGTCGAGGGACACGACGCCGTCGCCCGCGGGCGTGACGAGGCCCGGACAGCTCGACGCGTCGATCGCCACGGTCGGGAGGAACCGCGCGAAGTGCACGAGCTCGAGCGCGGACTGGCGCACGTTGTCGCGCAGCCCGGCCGGGTTGTTGATGTTGAAGATCGCGAACTGCTCGTCCCAGCCCTCGGGGTTGCGCAGGCCGCCGAGCGGTCCGTCGACGCTGATGCCCGCGAAGCCCGCGCGCGCGAAGGCGAGCGCGGGCCCGGTGCCGGGCGCGATCGGCTCGCCGCCCGCCGTCGCGTGGGGGCCGCGATCCACGAGCGGGCGATCCCCCCCCCCGCCGGTCCGCACGAAGACCGCGGTCGGGAACCCGTCCGCGGGCATCGCGCGGCGCGGGACGGTGACCCACACGTTGGAGGTCGCGGTGCGCTGCAACGCGAGCGCGTCGCCCGCGCGGATCCAGGTGCCGCCCTCGGCGCTGTAGGGCGCCTCGCCGCTCTGGAAGTCGGGCATCGCGACGGTCGTGTGGAACACGCAGTGCTCGTCGAAGATCTCGGCGGCCTCGAAGTCCGCGAGCGCCTCGGGCGGCGCCCCGGCGAGGAGCTGCGCGCGCGCGTCGCGGAGCCCG
>JAYRVK010001066.1:0-5133 GCA_041918555.1 Sandaracinaceae bacterium | reverse complement strand
GGCCGCCCTCGAACACGCCCGACGGCGCGGCGCAGCCCTTCGCGCAGCCGCGGCACGCGCGGACCGCGCCGATCGCCTCGGAGAGCGCGCGCTTGAGCCGCGCCACGCGCCCCGCCTCGGCGCGCGCGCGGGGATCGGCGAGGAAGGGACCGGGCTGCGCTTCGAAGCGGGCGAGGAGGCGCCCGAGCTCCGTCACGCGCTGGCGATCCCAGCGGCCGCCGCGGATCAGGTGCTGGACGAGGACGAGCACGGTGCGACCATCGTACCGCTCAGGGCCGCGTAAAGGTGCTCCGTCGCGAGACCTCGCAGATCGCGAGGTCGTACTCGGCGTACCAGCGCGCGCGGCCCGCGGCCTGCGCCTCGCGGTGAAGCGAGTGCGCGGCCCACGCGCGCTGCGCCTCGAGGGACTCGAACTCGACGATCGAGACGCGCTCGCCGTCGGCGGCGGCGAAGGACGCGAACGCGACGAAGCCGGGCATCGCGCGCGCGGCGGCCTCGGTCGCCTCGGCCATCGCGTGGTAGTCGTCGCCGGCCTCGGGCCTCAGCCGGCTGCGGAAGACGGTCAGGATCGTCATGGCGCCCAGGCTAGTGCATCATCCTGGCGATGGGCGACGGAGGGGAGCGCGAGGGCGTGAGCACGCTCCTCGGGACGGGCCTCGAGGAGCCCACCGACCCGCTGCTCGAGGCGCTCCGCGCGGTCGCCGAGCTGCGCGAGGCGCTCCGGCGCGGGGACGCGGACGCGGTGCGGCCGATGCTCGACCTCCACGCGTACGGCGCGGGCCAGCGGGGGGTGCTCGGGACGCTCGCGGCGACCCGGAGCGTCGAAGAGGCGGTGGCGCGGCTCGCGCCGTTCTGGCGGACCGCGGAGTACCGGATGGACGCGGCGCGCGTCGTCTCGCCGGACGAGGTCGAGGTGTACGAGACGATCGTCGCGCCCGGGGACCAGGCGCGGCTCCGCACGCTGACCTTGATGCGGCGGCGCGGCGGGCACTGGCGTCAGGTCGCGTCGATGGACGCGCCCGACGAGCGCCTCGTGGTCGCGCTGATCTGCACGCGCGAGCCGCCCGAGCTCGCGGGCTCGATCGCGGACGCGAACCTCGTCGCGGGCTCGCCCGCGCGCCTGCAGCACGTCGAAGAGCCGTGGAGCGCGGGGCTCAAGGTCGCGCCGCCGCCGGCGCCCTCGGAGGTCCCCGATCGGCGGCTCCGCGAGGCGCTCGCCGGCGCGGTGCGCATCGTCTCGCTGGCGCTCTTGCCCGCCCTCGACCGCGCGGTGCGGGAGCGACAGCTGCACTGGCTCGGGGACACCGCCGCGGCGCTCGCGGCCCATATCGAAGCGGAGCAAGTCTACTTGCCATGGATCGAGCGGCTCCTCGCGCCCGCGCAGCTCGGGCTCCCCGCGGACGCAGGCCTCGACGATCTGTGTGCGCGCTGGGTGAACGTGATCGAGGTCGACGGCTGGACCGGGACGCGCGGCATGTCGCACCTCCTGCTCCCCGAGGTCGAGGCGCGCTGGATGGACTGGCCCGACGAAGACGTGGCGACGCAGATCGTGCTGAACGCGGCCGAGGATCTGCGGGAGGGCGCGTGCGTGCTCGCGCCCCGGACCGACGTCGAGGTGGCCGGCACGCGCTGTCGCGTGGACTACGGCCGGCGCGGCGCGGCGCTCGATCAGACCTACGGCCGTCACGGATCCGTGCGCCTGGCGCCCTCGCGCGTGTAGGATGCGCCGCGATGTCCAGGCCCGAACCCCACCAGCATTGCCACGTCTGCGGTGCCGCCTTCGGCGACACGTCGTTCTTCCCTCGCGTCTGCGACGAGTGCGGGAACATGGTGTGGCTCAACCCCGTGCCCGTGTCGGTGCTCCTCGTCCCCGTCCATTCGAACGGGCGCACGGGGCTCCTCGTGATCCGGCGCGGCATCGAGCCCCAGGCCGGCAAGCTCGCCCTCGTCGGCGGCTTCCTCGAGGCGCACGAGAGCTGGCAGGACGGCGGCGTGCGCGAGGTCCTCGAGGAGACCGGCGTCACCGTCGACACGAGCGCGGTGGCCCCGTTCTGGTTCGCGTCGTCCGAGCCGGATCCGAACCGCGTGCTCCTCTTCGGGACCGCGGGCGATGTGGAGGCGACGAGCTTCGAGGCCTTCGAGCCGACGACCGAGACGACCGCGCGCGGCGCGGTGTTCGGGCCCGACGGGCTCGAGGACGTGTTCGCGTTCCCGCTCCACGCCGAGGCCGCGGGCCGGTGGTTCGAGACGCGCGGGATCGAGGGGCCGCACGACTTCACCGAGCTGTGAGCTTCAGGGCGCGCAGGCGCCGTCGGCGGCGCCCCAGCCGAAGGCGAGGTGGGTGATCGGGTGGCCGCGCACGTGGGCGCCCTCGGGGAGCTCCTCCCAGGCGAGGCCGTCCGTACTGTGCAAGAAACGTTGCGTCGCGTACCCCGAGTCGCGCAGCACCGCGACGTAGGTGCCGCGGCTCGGATCGAACGCGACGGGGCCGACGTCGGCGTCTGACGCGGACTCCGTCCACGCGAGCCCGTCGGGGCTCCGGAACGCGCGGCTCGGCGCGTATACGACGTGCTCGGTGCCCGTGTGGAGCGCGTTCGAGAGCGGCTCGCCGTCGGCGATGCGGCTCGCGGTCCAGCGCGCCCCGCCGTCGACCGAGGTGCACACCACGCCCTGGAACGCCCACGGCAGGACCCACGCGCCCCCGCCGAACGCGAGCGGGCGGGAGTGACCGCGGCAGTCGGCGTCGACCGCGGCGGGCGCGTAGGTGCGGCCGCCGTCGGTGCTGAGCACGATCGCGCCCCACGATCCGTCGCCCGCGCCCGCGACGACGGCGAGGCGCCCTCCGTCGACCGGCGCGAAGCCGATCTGGCGGCCGACCGGCCACTGCCCCTCGGGCACGTCCCACGTGGGCCACGCCGCGCCCTCGAAGGTGCGGCCGCCGTCGGTCGACGAGTGCGGCTGCGTGGTCGCGCCGACGAGCCGGTCCTCGGCCCACGCGAGGCCCGCGAAGTGGAGGTCCGCGCTGTCGTAGACGGTCTCCCAGTCCACGCCGTCGCGGCTGCGCATCACGCGCATCGCGGGCTCGCCCCAGCCGAAGCTCGCCCAGAAGTACCCGCCGCCCCAGGTGAGGCCCGTCGACGAGCCGCGGTGGTGATCGCAGTCGATCCCGGCGCAGCTCGCGCCGTCGTCGTCGGAGAGGTCGTGCGGCCAGGTGCGGCCTCCGTCGCACGAGGTGGTGATCCGGCCGAGCTTCCCGATCGCGACCAGCGTCGGCACGCCCACCGGGGTCGGCCCGGCGTCGTCGAGCGGGATCGCCCCGTCCCGCCCGGGCGGGGTCGCGCCGTCGCGCCCACCCCCCGCGTCGAGCGGGGTGGCGCCCCCGTCGCCCGGCGGCGCCTCGCCGTCGCAAGCGGCCACCAGGAGCCCGAGGATCAGCGCGCGTGCTCGCACCGCGGGCTCATAGCGCTCGGGCGCGGCGCGAGCCAGGCGACAATGAAGATTGCGATGGACCAGCAGCGTGCTCGCGCTCAGGTCCCGGGGGCCCAACGGATGGACGGTCCCACGGGGAGCCCGCGCTCCTTGCGCAGGTACCCGAGGAACGGGTTCTCGCGCAGCTCCTCGTCGAGCGTGGTCACGGGGCCGTGGCCGCTGTGCACGCGCAGGTGGCCGGGGAGCGCCAGGAGGCGCCGCAGGCTCTCGACCGCGCGTCGCGGGTCGCTCATCGGGAAGTCGGTCCGCCCGATCGAGCCCGCGAAGAGCGTGTCGCCGACGAGGATGTCGTGATCGTCGAAGTAGCAGCCCTGTCCCGGGGTGTGCCCGGGCGTCGAGAGGAAGCGCAGCGTGGTCTCGCCGAGCTGGACCTCGTCGCCGTCCTCCACGTAGTGATCGATCCGCCCGCACGGCCGGTCGAGCTGCGGCATCCCGAACATCCGGCCCTGCATCGGGAGCGTCTCGAACAGCGGCACCTCGTCCTTCGGGAGGTACGTCGGGACGTCCCATCGCTCCTGCAGGAGCGTCAGCGCGCCCGCGTGATCGATGTGCCCATGCGTGAGCAGGATCATCGTCACGTCGGGCGGCGGCGCGAGGCGCGAGAGCGCGCGCACGAGCTCGTCGGTCTCCCCGGTGTCGACGATCGCCGCGGCGCCCGTCGCCTCGTCCGTCACGAGGTACGTGTTCACGCCGAACATGCCCACGGTGAAGCACTGGATGTCCATCGCTCGTGCCCCATAGCAGGCTCGCCCACGGCCGGCCTCCGGTACGATCGCGGCGATGGCCCTCGTCGGACGGGAGCGCGAGCTCGGCGCGATCACCTCGGCGCTCGCGAGCGGAGGGCTCGTCACCGCGTGGGGCCCCGCGGGCGTCGGCAAGTCCGCGCTCGCGCGCGAGGCCCTCCCCTCGGCGCCCGTGTGCTCACTCGTCCGGCTCGCCGAGCGCGAGGCGATCCTCGAGGCCATCGCGCGCGCGCTCGCGCTCGCCGGACCCGACGCGGCGTCCGCGCCGCGGGTGGCGCACGCGCTCGTGCGCGCGGGGCCCGTGGTGCTCGACGGCGCGGACCGGGCGCTCGAGGCCCTCCGGGAGCTCGTCGGCGACTGGACGGAGGCGAGGATCCTCGTCACCTCGCGCGCCCGCCTCGGTGTGGCGGGGGAGCGCGCGTTCGAGATCGCGCCGCTCGGAGAGGGCGAGGCCGCCGCGCTCTACCGAGCGCTCCGCGGACCTCCGTCGGACGACGCGGCGGCGAGCGCGCTCCTCGCGCGGCTCGACGGGCTGCCGCAGGCGATCGCGTGGATCGCGGGCCGCGCGGCGCTCCTCGGCGACCGCGCGTGCCTGACGCGCGTCGAGGCGCGGCGCCTCGGGGACGATCCGCTGACGGCGGCCCTCGCGATCTCGCTCGACGCGCTCGCGCCCGACGCGGCGGTGACGCTCGCGCGGCTGTGCACGTTCGAGGACGGCGCGCCGGCCGACGCGCTCGAGCCGCTCGAGCACGTCGAGGCGCTCGTCGCGGCGTCGCTCGCGCGGGTCGAGGCGCGCGCAGGCGAGGCCCCGCGCGTGCGGGCCTATCGCGCCGTCGTGCACGCGGTGAGGGCCCGCGCGGAGCGCGCGGGGACGTTCGGCGGGCGCGTGCGCGAGCACGCG
>JAYRVK010001065.1:0-3746 GCA_041918555.1 Sandaracinaceae bacterium | reverse complement strand
GACAGCCGGCGCTGCGCGCCGGCCTGGCCTCGATCGATTTATCGACACCCTCTGAGCTCACCGCCGATCGGGCTGCACCACCACGCCCTGGTAGAGGAACCCCGGCGACTCGCTGGCGATCGGGTAGCGCGCCTCGGACACCACGGATCCGTCCGCCGCGTACGATCGCAAGAGGACTTGTCCGTCGAGGATCCCCTTCGACTCGAACGAGCAGGTCGCCTTCCACCGCAGCGCGCCGTCCGACGTGAGGCACGCCATCGACGGACGGTTCTGCATGAGCGCCCGCCCGTGGACGAGCACGAGATCCTGCCCGCACACGACGCCCTCGTCGGGGAAGAAGTCCACGTCGACCACGCCGATCACCGCGCCGGTGTCCCGATCGAGGCAGTGCACCTTGCTGCCCGCGAGCGCGAGGACCCGCTCCCCGACGCGGAAGAGGCGCGTGATCGCGGCGTCGGTCGTCGCGCTCCAGAGGACGCGGCCGGTGGCCGGCTCGAGCGCGAGCAGTCCGCGCCCCATGCTGACGATCAGGGGCTCCGTCGGAGCCGTGCGGTAGGTCATGCCCGCACGCTACCAGAGCGGCTCAGCGCCGATCCGGCTGCACCGCGGTGTCGCGGTACAGGAACCCCGCCGGTGCGCCCATCATCCCGTAGCGCGCCTCCGTCAGGACGGACCCGTCGGCCGCGAGCGATCGGAAGCAGATGTCGCCGCTCAACAGCCCCGTCGACACGAGCGTGGTCGTCGCCTTCCAGCGGATCACCCCGTCCGAGCTCAGGCACACGACCGCCGGTCGCTCGCTCGACAGGCGGTTGCCCTCGGCGAGCACGAGGTCGGTCCCGCAGACGATGGCCTCGTCGGGATGGAAGCCGAGCTCCACCTGCCCGACGATCGCCCCCGACTCGCGATCCACGCAGGTCACGACGTCCGCGCCCAGCGCGAGCACCCGCTCGCCGACGCGGTAGAGGCGCGTCGTCGGCCGCTTCAGCGAGACGCTCCACGCGATGGCACCGGTCGCGGGATCGAGGGCGAGCAGACCCTGGCCCAGGCTGAGGATGAGCGGCTCGAACGGGGCGGTGCGGTACGTCATGACCGAGCACGCTATCAGAGCCGGTGCGCGGCTATCATGCGCCATGCGCTGGCTCCTCGCGCTCGTGCTCCTCCATCCCGCGATCGCGCGCGCCGACGCGGTGCGCGAGCCCACGCCGATCGAGGATTGCCCGGCGGGCAGCGTGTCGACGAGCCCCGGCATGGGCCTGTTCCACGGCAGCTTCGCGTACTGCGCCGCGTGGCCGTGCGGGCACGGCGGCACCTGTCCAGGCGACTTGCAGTGTCGAGAGCTGATGCTCCAGATCCGAACGCGCTCGTACAGCCGCGGCGGCGGCCACGGCGCGCCGCCCGGACCCGCGGAGCAGGTGTCCGAGGTCGTCGGTCCGTGCGAGGACCCGCTCCCGGGGATCGAGGTCCCCACCAACGACCGCGAGGCGATCTTCGAAGGCCCCGAGGTCGCCGAGGGCTGCCGCCGCGTCCGCGTCTGCGCGCCTCCGCGCATGGGCGATCCGATGGGGACCACGCCCGAGGCTCCCCCGCCGGACCCCGAGCCCGCGCCGGAGCCGCCCCCGCCGCCCGCGGAGGAGGAGGTCCCGGAGCCGCCGGAGCCGACGCCCGCGCCCCCGCCCGAGGCGCCGCCGTCCGACTCCGGCGGCTGCGCGTGCCGCGCGTCCGCGAGCGCGAGCCCCGGCCCCGCGATCCCCGCGCTCCTGATCGCCGCGGTGTGCTGGAGGCGCCGGTGGGGCCTCGCACGCTCGACGGCCCGTCAGAGCACGTGAAGCCGCACCGGCACCGTCTTGTGGTACGGCGTCTTCGTCCGCGGATCGCAGTGGTCCGCCGCGGTGAGCGCGTTGATCCGCGGGCCGGTCTGCACGCCCGCGTGCTCCATCCCGTAGCCGTGCGGCAGGCTCAGCACGCCGGGCAGCATGCCCTCGTCGACCTCGACCACCGCCTCGACCGCGCCGGTCTTCGACTCGACCCGCACGCGATCCCCGGTCGCGACGCCGAGGCGCTGCGCGTCGCTCGGGTGGACGCGCGCGGCGCCCTCGGGATCGGTGCGCCGCCACGCGGGGTCCCGATAGACGGTGTTCGCGTTGTACGAGCGGCGCTCGCCCGCCATCAGCGAGAGCGGGTACGCGCGGTCCGCCAGCTCCGGCTCGCGCGGCAGCGCGCGGAGCTCCTCGAGGAGCGACGGGATCGCGAGGTGCACGCGCCGGTCCTCCGTGCGCACGAGCGACCACACGTCGCCCTCCTCGTGCTCGCTCATCACCACGCCGTGCTCGCCCTCGAGCATCGCCTCGAAGAGCGCCTCCCCGAGGCCCGCGCCCGCGTCCGCGATCCCCGCGCGCCGTACCGCGGAAGCGTGCTTGTCGGCGTAGGCCTGCGCCGCGCCCCACAGCACCGCCGCGCTCGCCGCGCCGCGCGGGAGCGCGCGCCCGAGCGTCGCGTAGAGGATCACCGGCGCGAGCGGCGCCCAGCGCGGCCGCGCCTTCAGCGCCGCGGCGAGCGCGAGGGCGTAGGCGCGCGTGCGCGGCGCGCGGCGGTGGAGGCGCGCGGCCGCCTCGAGCACCGGGAAGCGCGCGGGGATCGCGCCGAGCGCGACCAAGAGGCGCCGGTAGATCTCCGGCTCGGGGAGCGTGCCGGGCGTCGGCGCGAAGAGCGGCCGGCGGAAGTGGAACGCGTTCTCCGGGAACCCGAGCGTGAAGAACGTGGCCTCGCCCTTCTCGAGCTGGCTCGCCGCGGGCAGCACGTACTGGCTCCGCGCCGCGGTCTCGGACATCGCGACGTCGATCGTGACCGAGAGCTCGAGGCGCTCGAACGCGCGCTCGTACGCCGCGGTGTCCGCCGCCGAGACGAGCGGGTTCGCGCTGTCGACGATCACCGCGCGCACGCGCTCCGGGTGGTCCGTGTCGATCTCGCCGGGGAGCACGTTCGGCGGGTAGAGCTTGCCGATCGGCCGCATGCCGGCGACGCGCGTGAGCGGGACCTTCGCGTCCTCTGCGGGGCTCGGCGAGTGGCCGATCAGGGGGAGCAAGAAGGTGTGCAGGTTGTTCGTGCCGTGCCGCCCGAAGTGCCCGGTGAGCAAGAACAGCAGCTTCTCGAGGTAGGAGTTGAGCGTGCTGTGGTAGCTCTGCTGGATGCCGAGATCGGCGCGCACCGTCGCCCGCTTCGCCGCCGCGAAGCCGCGGGCCACGCGCTCGACGTCGACGAGCGGGACGCCGGCGCGCTCCGCGAAGTCGGCGACCGGGACCTCGCGCAGCACCCCGAGCACCGCGTCCGCGCCGGTCGTGTGCGCGTCGAGGAACGCGCGGTCCGCGAGGCCCTCCCTCGCGATCACGCCGAGCATCGCCGCGAGGAGGAACGCGTCGGTGCCCGGCCGCACCCGCAGGTGCACGTCGGCGAGCTTCGCGGTCTCGGTCACGCGCGGATCGATCACCACCATCGTGCGCGCCGGATCCGTGGAGAGCGCCTTGAGGACCTTGCGCGCCCGCGGGAAGCCGTGCGACTGCCACGGGTTCGTGCCGAGGAAGATCACGTAGTCCGCGTCGGCGACCGGGTAGGACACCTGCCACGACAGGAGGCCGAAGTCCACGCCCTTGACCCCGTCGACGCCCGTCATCTCCTGCGCGAGCGCCGAGTAGACGTACGCCGTCCCCAGCCACGCGAGGAGCGCCGAGCCGTCCACGCCGCCGAGGTGG
>JAYRVK010001064.1:0-5002 GCA_041918555.1 Sandaracinaceae bacterium | reverse complement strand
GGCCGCGCCGTCGCCGTCGACGAACCACGAGCGCACGGTCACGCCGCCGACCGCGCGGTCGCGGTGGACGAACCGCGGGCTCGCCGCGATGGCGAACTCGCGGACGAACGCCGCGCGCACGCGCACCTCGGTGCGGCTCCCCACGACGAGCGGCGGCTCCTCGATGCCCGAGGCGACCACGCGCACTCCGTCGGGCACGCGGATCCGGGCGCGCACGTTCATCAGCGCGTCCGCCCCGAGGTCGCCCAGCGTGCTCGCGTCCGACTGCTCCCACACGCCGCCGCGCATCCGCGCCAGCGTCGGGAAGAACGCGGCGAGCGAGGCGAGGCCGTCGGAGTGCGCGAGGAGCCCGTAGTCGCCGCCGCCGTGGCCGGAAGAGAGCGCGCCGAGCCCCTCGAGGCCCTGGCCGGTCAGCGTGGTGCGCGACGGATCGATCTCCTGGAGCCGACCGCGCAGGCGGAGCTGGATCCGGAGCCGGCCGCCCGCGGGCACCGGGGCCGCCGGCGCGACGACGATCGCGTCCGCGCTCGGCATGGAGGTATTGCAAGACACGTTGTCGAGGCACGCGCCCTCGACGAGCTCGACGAGCGGCTGCGGGCTGACCGTGTTGATCCACAGCCGCAGGACCACGCTCGAGAGCGGCCGGCCCGCGTCGTTGGTCCACGTCAGGGTCTGGGCGAGCTCGTAGCTCCGAAGGTCGTCGGCGAGCTCCACGTCGAGCTCGTAGAGCGGGAGCGCGTCCGCGGCGATCCCGGCCTGCCGCGGCACCCGCGCGCGCTCGTTCGGGCGGAGCGACTCGAGCAACGGCCCCGCGTCGTAGGCCGGCTGCGCCGCGGCGGGCGCGGCCAGGGCGAGCGAGATGGTGAGGACGAGGGATCGCATCGGCTCGGGCCCAGCGTGACGTCACTCGGAGGGCCCGGCCACCTCGACCCGGTCGCGCCCGGCGGACTTGGCCCGGTAGAGCGCGGCGTCCGCGCGCGCCTCGAGGTCGGAGCCCGACTCGTCGGGCTGCCACGTCGCGACGCCGATCGAGACGGTGAGCGGCACGTCGCCCGCGTCGGTGTCGATCGGTGTCGCCGCCACGCGCGCGCGGATGCGCTCGGCGACGCGGGCCGCGTCGGTCTCGCCGGTCGCGGGCATGAGCAAGACGAATTCCTCGCCACCGCGGCGGATCACCACGTCCGGCGCGCGGACCTCCTCGCGCACGCGGTCGACGAAGCCGCGGAGCACCTCGTCGCCGACCTGGTGCCCCCACTTGTCGTTGACCCGCTTGAAGTGGTCGAGATCCATCAAGAGGAGCGAGAAGCGATCGCCGTAGCGCCGCGCGCGGCCGACCTCCTCGCCGAGGCGCGTGTGGTGGTAGCGGTAGTTGTACGCGCGCGTGAGATCGTCGGTGACCGCGAGCCGCGCGAGGCGCGCCGTCTCGATCGCGGGCGCGGTGCAGTTCGCGAGGAGCTGCGCGAGGTCGCGGTCGCGCGCGCCGAACACGTCGGGGTCGCGGTGCGACACGCTGAGGACCCCGACCACGTTGCCGCCGGAGAAGAGCGGCACCGCGACGAGCGAACGGACCTCGAAGCCCGCGAGGGGGCGCTGCACGAAGCGCGCGTCGATGCGCGCGTCGGCCACGAGGGCGGCGCGGCCCGTGTCCGCGACGATCCCGACGACGCCCTCGCCCTTGCGAAACGTCGAGGGGCGGTGCTCGTGGCCCAGGCCCGAGCGCGCGCTCGACAGGAGCATGCGGCGCTCGTCGTCGAAGGTGCGGAGCGACGCGTGATCGCACGGGAGCAGCAGCATCGCCGCGTCGGTCGTCGCCGCGAGCGCCTCCTCGAGCGAGCGCTCGGTCGAGAGGAGCCGGGTCAGCCCGAGCAGGGTCTCGAGCGCGTCGGGCTTGGCCATCGGGCGAGAGGATAGCCGACCGGGACGACGCGGGAACTTGCTCCCGCGACCGGGCGCGGGTACGGCTGGCCTTGATGCGATCCGCGCTCGGCGTGCTCCTCTCGCTCCTGGTCGCGGCCCCCGCCGCGGCGCAGCGCGTCCCCGTCTTCCGCACCGAGCGCGGCGGCCCCGAGCTCGCGGTGCTCGCGCGCGCGGCGACCGGCGTCCAGCCCAAGAGCGTGAGCGTGAGCCCTGACGGACGCCGCGTCGTCGTCTGCAACTTCGGCCGCCCCGATCGCGACAACGTCTTCGTCTACGACTCCGAGACGCTCGAGCGCACCGGCGTCGTGAGCTTCGAGGGCAACGCGGTCGAGAGCGCGTACTCGCCCGACGGCTCGATCCTCTACGTGTCGAACTTCCGGCGGCACCTCGTCGAGGTGATCGACTTCACCTCGCTCGAGGTCCTCGCGGAGATCGCGGTCGGCACCAACCCGAAGACCATCGCGGTCTCGCCCGACGGGCGCACGCTCTACGTCGCGAACTACTTCGACCGCTCCGTCTCGGTGGTCGACGTCGAGGCGCGGCGCGAGCTGCGGCGCCTGCGCACCCTGGCCCGCCCGCGCGGGCTCGGCGTGATGGCCGACGGGACGCTCTACGCCGCGGCGTTCAGCGGTGATCGCGTCCACCGGTTCGCGCCCGGCGCGACCGAGGAGCAAGGGCACTGGGACGTGTGCCGCTACCCGCGCGACATCCTCCCGTTCCCCGGCGGCGACGGCTTCTTCATGACCTGCTCGCTCGGCAACGTCGGCTTCTACCGCCTCGACGGCGACGGCCGGCCCTTCGGCATCGCGCCGACCGGCCGCAACCCGCGGAGCATCGGGCGCACCGCGGACGGCCGCTTCGTCGGGGTCGCGAACTTCAGCTCGCACGACGTCTCGATCATCGACACGGTCCGGCGCACCCACCGCACCGTCGAGGTCCCCGGAGCCCACGGGATCGTGGGCCTCGCGATGCACCCGGGCGGCGATCGGATCCGGCTCTACGCGACGAGCTGGGACACCAACGAGGTGATCCTCCTCGGGGGTGCAGCTCCGCAGGGCGACTGACTCGCCGGCTTGTCCGCGCGAGGCTCGCCGACTAGGTTTGGACCGATGCGACGCGCCTCGATCGCGCTGCTCTGCACGCTGGCGCTCGCCGCGAGCCCCGCGCTCGCGCAGGACGGTGTCGCCCGCATCGTCGAGGTCCAGCTCACCCCCGTGCGGCGCGCGCAGATCGCAGTGTGGCTCGAGCGCGCGGACGGCACGTACCTGACGACGGCGGCGCTGACGCAGGCCACCTCCACGCGCGGGATCGGCAACCGGCCGGGCGCCTCGCAGATGAACAGCGGCCACAACTGGCCGTACGGGCGGCGCGAGGGCGTGCTGCCGGTGTGGGCCCACCGGCGCGCGGGCGCGCCCGGCGCGGAGCCGTTCGGTCGCGTGATCTTCCAGGACCGGACGAGCGAGGGCTGGGCGTCGCGCAGCTCGAACGACTTCTCCGAGGACGACTACTACTGCCTCTCGTTCACGCAGTCGGTCTCCGGGCGCGACAACCTCGACGCGGTGACGTGCCCGAGCGTGTTCCGCAGCGACAAGGGCCGCTACCTCACCGAGGGCGACGCGGCCGACGGCTACGCCGAGCCGTTCCACCTCACCCCCGACACCGCGATGATGCGGCCGATGGGCACGACGTCGCTCTACCCGCCGCGCCGCGACGTCACGCGCTGCACCACCGTCGGCTGCTACGACCACGCGGACGTCGATCGCTTCGCGGCCGACGCGCGCGCGGTGATGCCCGAGATCGACGCGATCACCATGGCGACGCCGCCCGAGGGGCTCCGCGTCACGATCCCGTTCACCGTCCCCGAGGACTGGGCGGACGGCGACTACGTCGCGTGGGTCGAGGTGAACACCGAGGGCGACTACAACGACGTGTGGAACGAGCTCGCGTACCCGACGCCGACGGATCCCGACGGCGAGTGGGACTTCTGGGCGATGACCTACGGCTACCCGTACCGCGGGCAGCCCTCGGTGGTGTTCCGCGTGCCGTTCGCGATCGGCGGCGGCGCCGTCGACACGGGCGTCCTCGAGCCCGCGGGCTACGGCTCGCTCGATGGGAGCCACGGCGACGTGGTCGCGATGGACGGGACGATCTCGAACGATCCGGGCGAGGCGCCGGGCAGCGGCGCCGATCGCCTCTTCGAGGTCGACGGACAGCGCGTGCGGGTCACCGTGATCGGGCCCGAGGTCTGCCAGGTGAACACGCCGCCGAGCGCGGTGGCGTCGCTGTCCGTGACCGAGTTCCCGGAGCGCCGTGACGCGCACCGCTTCGCGCAGCTCGCGTTCCTCGCGTCGAGCGACGACGTCGGGGTGACCCGCTACGAGGTCCGCGTCGGGCACGAGCCGATCACCGACCGCGAGTCCTTCATGCGCGCGCTGCCCGCGCGCGCGGCGACGCTCGAGCACGAGGCGCTCGTCGTCCCGATCGCGGCGCGGCCCGGCGAGCTCGTCGAGGTCGACTTCGGCGGGCTCAGCCCCGAGCAGCGCTTCTTCGTCGCGGTGCGCGCGGTGGACCGCTGCAACGCCGCGGGCGAGCTCGCGGTGGTCGAGTACACGACGCCGCCGGTCCACTTCACGACCGTCTCGCCCTGCTTCGTGGCGACCGCCGCATACGGGACGCCGCTCGCCGCGGAGATCGGCGCGCTGCGTCGGCTGCGCGATCGGCACCTCCGCACGAACGCGCTCGGCCGCGCGGCCGTCGCCCTCTACGAGGCGCTCGGACCCTCGCTCGCCGATGCGATCCGGGACGACGACGACCTGCGCGCCGCGGCGCGCGCGATCCTCACGCCGGTCGTCGCGCTCGCGCGCTTGCTCGAGTAGCGGCCCTCGCCCCCTCAGCTTGCTTCGAGCCAACCGGAGGCGCTCGGGACCGCGCGCGCCGGGAGCGCGATCACGGTCGTCGCGGTCTCGGGCGGCTCGCTCGGGCGCGCGGGCGAGAGCGGCGCGGTGGGCGCCCCCCACGCCGCCCCCGCGCGCGCGCGCCCCCCCGCGAGCACCAAAGACTCCAACCCCGCGCCCCGGGCCGCCGC
>JAYRVK010001063.1:0-1746 GCA_041918555.1 Sandaracinaceae bacterium | reverse complement strand
GTACGATCGCGCGCGCCACGGGGTGCGGCGCGCCGGCCTCCGCGCCGGCGTCGAGCCCCACGAGCGGCTCACACGGCACGTCGCCGACCGAGTGGATCTCGACCACCTCGGGCTCCCCCTCGGTGATCACGCCGTGCGAGCAGAGCGCGGCGGTGTCGGCGCGCCCTGCGCGATCGAGGGCGCGCGCGCTCGCGAACGCGATCCCGCGCTCGGCCGCGCTCGCCGCCGCCGCCACGTACGGCGCCTCCGACGCGCGGCGCAACGCGACGAGCGGCGCCGCGAGGAGCACCGCCGCGGCCGCGGCGAGCTGCATCCCCGCGCCCTCGGAGGCCGTGAGGAGGGCGCTCGCGCCCGCCGCGAGGACGAGCACGAGGCCGCCCCAGCGCGCGAGGCGGACGGCGAGCCGCGTCGGCGCGGCCCGCAGCTCGGAGGCGACGCCGCCGAAGGTGCCCGGCCGCACGAGCGCGCGCTCGTCCCCGACGCGCGTCGCGAGGATGCGCACCGCGCCCTCGGTCAGCACCGCGCCCGCGAGCAACGGATCGCCCGGGCCGCGGCGCACCGGCGTCTGCGACGCCGGGTGGAGCAGCGCCCACGCCTCACCCGCGCGCACCACGCCGTCCACGGGCACGACCTCGCCCTCCCCTGCGAGGATCTCCTGACCCGTGCGGATCCGGACGGCCGCGACCTCGTCCCACGCGACCTCGGTCGCCCACTCGTCCGACGGACGGGGCACGCGCGCAGCCGGCGGCATCTTGTCCGCGAGGAGGCGCACCATCAGCTCGACGGGGCGCGCCGCGCGCACGTCGAGCCACGCGCGCAGCACCACCGTCGCGCCCGCGAGCGCGGCGCCGATGAGCCACCACCGCGCGTCCGCCCGCGCGCCGTGCGCGAGGAGCGCGCCGATCGCCGCGAGGATCGCGCCCGTCGGCGGGAGGGCCCACGCGAGCCAGCCCACCGCGCCCCGCGCCGGCCAGCCGCGCACGAGCGCATGGGCCGCCGCGCCGCCCACGAACACGGCGGAGAGCACGGCCACCGCGGGGTGCGTCGCGAAGGCGCCCAGGACGAGCGCGACGAGGGCCGCGCCCAGGCCGATCCACGGCAGCGGCTCCTCCGGCGCGCCGAGCGCGCGGTGCGCCGCCGAGCGATCCGCCGAGTCGTAGCGGCGTGGCATCGGCGGCGCGGGGGTCGGCGCCCGCCGCCGGAACGACGAGCTCCGGCCCTTCACGGGCGCGCGCTCGTGGCCGCGCTCGCCCTGCGCGTAGCGCGCGCGGCAGGCCGCGTCGCAGAGGAACCGGAAGCCGTCCTCGAAGAGGACGACCTCGCGCGCGCGCAGCGGCTCGACCGGGCGCCCGCACACGGGGCACGGGCGCTCGGGCAAGCTGGGACGCGCCGGTTCCACGCGCGCGAGCGGGGGCGGGCCCTACTCGGCCGCCTCGGCCGCTTCCTTGTCGCCGCCGGTCGCCTTGGCCGCCGGCGCCTCGGGCGCCGCGCCGGTGATCCGCATGCCGTAGAACGAGCGGTACACGAACACCGCGCTGATCACGAAGAGCACGGCCGCGATGACCACGCGGATCGTCGCGCCGCTCTGCACCCGGTGCTCGAGGATCTGCGCGAGCTCCACGGCGACGAGGCCGAAGAGCGTCGTGAACTTGATCACCGGGTTCATCGCGACGCTGGACGTGTCCTTGAAGGGATCGCCGACGGTGTCGCCGACCACGCAGGCGTCGTGGAGCGCGGTGCCCTTCG
>JAYRVK010001062.1:0-3189 GCA_041918555.1 Sandaracinaceae bacterium | reverse complement strand
GGCTCCGGGCGCGGCCGCGGCGCGCGACAGCCCGGTCGGGGGCGTGGCCATGCGGCTCGCGCCCTCGGCCGGCTCCCAGTCCCCGAGCCGCGACCCGCAGTCCTGGCAGTACAAGGAGGTGGCGGGGTTCTGTGCGCCGCAGTTCTTGCAGGACTTCACTGGTGCGAAGTGGAACCCCACGGGGGTGGTCCCGTCAAGCGGGGTCAGTGCCCCCCGGAGTCCGCGAGGATGGTCAAGCCGACCTGGGCCGAGAGCGCGAGGTTGAGGCCGAGCCCCTCGGAGCGCCGCGTCCTATCGCGCCCCGTCGTGAACGGGCTCGTCGTGAACATCCAGAACGCGAGCCCCCCGGTCAGGACCACCGAGTCCGTCAGCTCGATCTCCGCCGACGCGCCGAGGTCGAGCGCGCCGCCCACCGTCTCCACGAGGAACGTGTCGCCGAAGACGAGCGCGCCCGCCCCGATGTGGAGCGAGGGGTGCACCAGCTGCTCGAGGAGGAACGTGTAGCGGACCGCGGCGCGGACCACCTGGACGATGCCGAGCTCGAACACGCCGCCGCTGTCGACGAACCACGCGTCGTAGGCCACCGAGATCCCGATGCCGAACGGCCAGCGGCGCTCGATCTCGACGCCGAGCGCACCGCCCGCGCCGAGCACGCACCGCGAATCGCCCGGGCAGATGTCCGCGCGCTCGACCGGGATGATCGCCCCGAGATGGAGCGCGACGTTCAGCTCCGCGTCCCGCGCGTCGGGCGCCGGCGGCGGCACGACGTGCGCCTCGGCCGGGGCTTGCGCGGCCGCCGGCGGGGCGGCCGACAGAGCGAGCGCGAGGGCGGCGAGCGACGTTCGGAGCACGGCGCCGACAAGGTACACCGATCGTGTTTGACAGGGCCGTAGTCAGCGGATATTGCAGCGCCATCGAGGAGCGAGGTCGGTTCGATGGAGATTCACCTGCGGAAGCGCGCGATACGGCAGATTCGTCTGTCCGCTCATGATGCGGTCGAGGAGGGAGACAGCGACACCCTCCGCGAGGACATCATGGACGCGTTCAAGGACGACGACATCGAGGAGATCGAGCGGCGCATCGACACCGGTGAGTTCTACGAGTTCGTGAGCGACGTCCTGGACGAGTGGTCGGGCGAGGAGGTCGAGGAGCTCTTCGAGCTGCTCGAGCAGGCGCTGTCCGACGTGGGCATCGAGATCAAGTACAGCGATCCCGAGTTCGACGACGACGAAGAGGAAGAGGAAGAAGAGGACGAGGAAGAGGCCGCCGAGGACATCGAGGACTTCGAGCCGCCCGAGGCCGGCGGCGAAGAAGACCTCTGACAGTCGGCCTCGAGCCGGCGCTGCGCCATGCGCCGCGCGTGCCCCACCTCGAACCCCTCCACCACCTCGCGCAGCACCGGACAGCCGCGCGAGGCCTGCCCCCGGTCGAGCCACATCGCCCCGAGCTCGTAGAGCGCGTCGTCGCGCAGGAGGCTCGTCGGGAACTCCGCGACCATCGCCCGGAACGCCGCCTCCGCGCGCTCCGGGTCGTCGAGCGCGTCGCGGTAGATCCGCGCGATGCGGATCCCCGCGCGCGGGAACGTCGGGATCGTCTGCGAGCCCGGGATCACGGTCTCTGTGTGCGGCGCGATCATCCGCTCGAGGTACGCGATCGCCGCCCGCGGATCGCCGCGCGCCTCGGCGAGGTCCGCGAGCCGGAAGAGCGCGTCGTCCCAGCGCTGCCCGCGCGGGTACGGGTGCTCCACGGTGATGCGCTCGAGCGCGGCCACGGCGCCGTCGAGATCGCCGGCGGCCTCGAGGAGCCGCGCCTCGTTCGAGAGCAGGTCGTCGCCGAGGTCGGTCTCGCCGACGAGCGGGTAGAGCTCGCGCACGAGCGCGAGCTGCGCCTCGTCGGAGCGGGCCGCGAGCAGGATGCGGAGCGCGCGCCCGGCCGCCCCGTCCTCGGGCCGCTCGCGCACGATCGACTCGAGCGCCGCGTGCGCGGCCTCGGTCTCCCCGCGATCGATCCGCAGGAGCGCCGCGTCGAAGCGCGCGCGGATCGTGCGCCGCGAGATCGGCCGCCGCGCCGCGACGTCGTCGAACAGCGCGAGCGCCTCCTCGATCCGATCGAGCCGCCGGTACGTCTGCGCGCGCCGGTAGTCCGCCTCGTCGCGATCGACGCGCCGGTCCGCGGTGTGCGCGGCCTCGGCCCATGCCTCCGCGGCCTCCTCGAAGCGCCCGTGGTGGTGGTGCCGCGTCGCGGTCCGCATCGCCTCCACGTGCGCGGGCGAGTGCGGCTCCGAGATCGTCGCGATGCACCCGCCGAGCGTGAGGGCGAGGGCGACGCGTGCGCCGCCCCAGTTCATCCCTCGACCACCTCGCGCACGACCGCGGCGGCGGCGGCCACGTCGGCGGTGCTCACGTCGAGGTGCGTCACCGCGCGGATGGTCTTCGGGCCGAACGGCGCGAGCAACACGTCGTGCTTCTGCAGCTCCGCGCACAGCGCGGGCGCGTCGTCCACCTCGAAGAGCACCACGTTCGTCTGCACGCGCGCGGGCTCGATCGCGATCCCCCGGAGCCCCGCGATCCCCACCGCGAAGGTCCGCGCGTTCGCGTGGTCCTCGGCGAGGCGCGGCAGGTGGTGCTCGAGCGCGTGGAGTCCGGCCGCACAGAGCACGCCGACTTGTCGCATCGCCCCGCCGAGCATCTTGCGCAAGCGCCGCGCCTCCTCGATGCGCGCCGCGCTCGACGCGAGGACCGACCCGACGGGCGCGCCGAGCCCCTTCGACAGGCACGCGGTCACCGTCTCGAAGGGCGCCGCGAGCGACGCCGGCGCGACCTCGAGCGCCGCGGCCGCGTTCCAGATCCGCGCCCCGTCGAGGTGCGTCCCGAGCCCCCGCTCGCGCGCGCGCGCCGCGACCGCGCGAGCGACCGCGGGATCCCACACGATCCCGCCCGCGCGGTTGTGCGTGTTCTCGATCGCCACGAGCCGCGTCCGCGGCATGTAGTACGCGGCGGTCGGGTAGAGCGCGGCCTCCAGGTCCTCCACGTCGAAGAGCCCGCCCGGCCCCCCGACGGTGTACGGGGCCCCGTCGCGCGTCGCGGGGAAGGAGAGGAACGGGTCGATGGCGTCGACCCCCGGTACGCGCGCGACGAGCGCCACCGCCTCCCCGGGGATCCGCCCGAGGGCCCGACCGGAGCGGCCGGT
>JAYRVK010001061.1:0-10068 GCA_041918555.1 Sandaracinaceae bacterium | reverse complement strand
CGCCGAAGCCGCCGGGCACGTCGCTGTTCGCCTCGGAGATGCGCCAGCCCTCGGAGGTCGGGTGGAAGTCGAAGCGCACGAAGCGCGCGAGCGCGGGGGTCGAGGCGAACGGGACGCGCGGCGAGAGCAGGGGCGAGAGCGGGAACGGGAGCGCGAGCGCGGCGAGCGCGCGCGGCGCGGCCGCGATGGCCTCCTCGGCGGCGATCATCTCGCGCGCGAGGGCCTCGGCGCGCGCCCCGAGCTCGCGCGCGGTCGCCGCGCCGAGGCGCAGCGCGAAGGGCGCGATCACCGAGGTGTCGCCGAACTGCGGGTCGTACTTGTGGTGCTCGAAGATCGCCCGGCGCCGGAGGCGCGCGGCGGCATCGCTCGGGAGCGCGGGCCCGGCCGCGATCACGCGGGCATCCCTCGCAGGTGGACCGCGTACCCGGCGACGCCGAGGTACGCGAGCGCGACGACGACGGACAGCGCTGCGGGGACGCGGGCGCCGCGCAGCCGCGCGAGCAGGATCTCCAGCGCGACCGCCGCGCCGGCGAGCGCGAAGCCGGGCCAGCCCGCGGCGACGAAGGACGCGAACGTGTCCTCCATCGAGATCCAGTCGCCCGCGGCGGCGCGCCCGAACACGAGGCCGCACGCGACGAAGAGCGCCGCGACGCGGATCGCGGCGGCGCCGTCGCGCTCGACGGTGAGGGTGTCCGGCACACGCGCCGCCAGGTGGAGGGCGAGCCACACGCCGAAGAGCGACGCCGACGCGAGGCCGCTCGCCGCGACCACGCACCACCAGCCCGGTCCCTCGCCGATGTTGCCGCCGGCGAACGCGAGCGCGTGGCCGAGGAGCACACCGCCGAGCGCGACGAGCGCGGCCGCGTTGCGACGCTCGAGCACGTCGTCGCGGAGCGAGAGGCCGAGGAAGTGGGATCCTGCGATGGCCCCGCCGATCCACGCCGCGCCCATCAGATCGTAGAAGGCGGTGTAGACCCCGCTCGCCTGCACGTCCCACGACGACATCGTGGTCAGCGTCGCGTGGACGATGCCGAGCGCGGTGACGAAGAGCAGCAGGACGAGCCCGCGGAGGCCCGCCGGCGCGACGACTGCGCGAAGCGTGACGAGCGGGGCGAGCTGCTGGCGCACGACGAAGACGGCCGCCACCACCAGCCCGAGCGCTACGACGATCTCGTCTTCGGACACGGGCACGGAGCGTAGGACGCGCGTCGAGGGGCGCGCTACGGCGATCCGAGCTCGCGGCACCGGGACATCCCGCAGTGGTGGCAGATCCCACGGCGATCGCGGGGCCGACCCGCGCGATAGACCCCGCGGCGCGCGTCGTAGTCCGTCGTCACCTCGTGGAGCGTCGCGACGGTCCCGGGGCCGGGCGGCCTCCGCGGGTCGGTGATCGCGGCCCAGCGGCGCTCCGTGCGCAGGCCGCGCAGGGCCCCGGGGCGCCGCGCGCCGCGCGGCGTGGGGAAGCCGAGCACCGTGCCCACCGCGTGGCCGCACGCGCCGCGCATCACGTAGAGCGTGTGCTCGACCTCGTGCGGACACGCAGTCGGCGCGACGCTCGGCACGAGCACGTCGAGGCGTCCGTCGCCGTCGACGTCGGTGAAGGGCTGCGTGCGGAAGCGGTGCACGACCGGCGCCGGCTCCTCGCGATCCGGCGGGGGGTGGGCCTCGCGGCTCACCACCTCGACGAGGAGGTCTCGCTGCGGGGGGACCACGCACGCGCCCGGCATCGGCGCGACGACGGGATGCGCGACCCAGTCGAGCGCGCCGTGCACCGCGCCCGTCCCGAACGACACGAGGCTCACGCTGCCGCGCCCCTCGCCCGAGCCCTCGAGGTGCGCCACGACCTGCCGCGGCTCGTCGATCGGGAGGTCCGTGACGCGGAAGCCCGCGGCCTCGAGGCGAGGGCGCCAAGCGGCCCAGACGTCGCGGCTCTCGCCGGTCACGCCGAAGCTCACCGGCGGTCCCTCGTCGCCCGGCGTCACGCGCACCGCGGGGTCGGGCGGCGGGAGGCCGGGCACCGCGACGCCGACCGTCGAGGCCCAGCTGGGCTCGAGCTGCTTGTGCACCGCCCGCTTCGCGGCCGCGGGCGCGGGCAGCGACCCCGACGAGAGGCCCAGCGAGAGCGCGAGGAGGAGGCGGAGCACGCGACAGTCTACGAGCGCCGCCCCGCGGGTGTCCCCTCGGCGCGACGGCCACGCATGAAGTCAGCAAACCGCGTTGCACCCGCGCGATCGAGCCCGGGCGCCAGCGTGCGCCGCGATCTACGCTTGCCCGCCATGACCCTCGCCCGCGTCGCTCTGATCGCCGCCCTGCTCGCGCCCGCCGCGGCAGAGGCCCAGTCCGCCGGCGCAGCGCTCGCCGATCCGACCACGGGGGCGCCCGCGCCCGGCGTCGTCCCGCCGCCGCCGAGCTACGGCGTCACCATCGCTCCGGCGGCCGCGCCCGCGGTGCCGCCCCCACGGCGGCGCGCGGGCGGGTACATGCCCACGTGGCCGCTGCTCGTCCCGGGGCTCGCGGCGTTCGTCGTGTCCTACGGCACCGCGGCGTTCGCGGGAGCGATCGTCCTGTCGGGCGGACCGAGCGATCAGGCCGGCTGGCTCTTCGCGCCGATCGTCGGTCCGTTCGTCCTCGCGGCGGACGCGAGCGGTCCGGACGACGTCGCGCTCTTCATCGCCCTCGGCGTGGCGGAGGCCGCGGGGATCGCGCTGATGATCGCGGGCCTCGCGATCAACCGGCGCGCCGGCCCGAGCGAGGACGCGGTGTCCGTCGTCCCGCTCCTCGGCCCCGATCTCGCGGGCGTCGCCGCGCACGGCGGGTTCTAGGATGGTGGCGCCGGAGTGGCGACGCGTCCGTCGCGGCGGCGCCGAGGCGATGCCGCGTTCCCTCTTCGCGGCGCTCGCGCTCGCGGCGCTCGGCTGCGAGGAGCCGCCGCCCGCGCCGCGCCCGACCGGTGCGCCCGCGCCCGAGGCCGCGCCGGCGCCGCCCGACGGCTTCTACCGCGCGCGGTACGTCGAGGATCCCGACGCGCGCCCGGTCGTCGGCGGCGGATACGCGCGCGTGGGCGAGCGCGTCGAGGGCCTCGTCGAGGCGCGCCTGTACGCGCGGGACAACGCGAACGAGACCTACGCGCTCGTGGCGTTCTTCGGCAGGCGGCGCTGCGGCGAGCTGGCGGTGCTCGCCGGCGGCGACGTCCTCCGCGGGAGCGGCGGCGGCTCCGAGGGACCCGCCCGCTGCCGCGCCGACTTCACGGTGGATCGCGCGCACGCCGACGCGGTCGCCGCGCTCGCGGGGACGACCCGGGGCGATCGCGTCGAGCTCGGTCGCGAGATGCAAGTCGAGTTGTCATTGCCCCGCGCCGTGTACGCGCCGGGCGAGCCCGTGGTCGCCGAGCTCCGCGTCGCGAGCCCCCCGGGCGCGCCGCCGTTCCAGTATCAGCACGTCGAGGACCCACGCCTCCGGCGCACGCGGCTGCTCGCGACCCGCGACGGCGTGCTCGTGCCGGAGCGGGGCGGCCCGATGGGGCTCAGCGTCCTGGGCGGCGCGCGCTGGGAGCGCCTCGAGCCGGGCGAGCGCGGGTCGCCGCAGCCGATCCCCCTGCACGCGGACCTGGATCTCTCGATGCCGGGGCGCTACCGCGTGACGGTGACGACCGACGTCGAGCTCGCGCCGGCCGACGTCGATCCGCGCGACGAGCGCGCGCTCCACCGACGCTGGACCCGCGAGGTCACGGCCGCCCTCGAGCTCGAGGTGCGCTGAGGGGACGCGCCGAGGGGACGGTCAGCCGCGCAGGCGCGGCCAGGTCGCGACGACGCGCGGGCCCCCGTCGATCACCGCGTACTCGTCGTACATGGCGGCGGTGATGCACGCGTGGCTCGGCCAGACGCGGACGCGGGCGCCGACCCGGAGCGACTCCGGCAGCGCGCCCGCGCGGGCGACGACGCGGCCGTGCACCTGGTTCAGCGCGTCGACGTGGAGGTCGGCCGGAAACGGCGCGCCGTCCAACGCCGTGACCTCGCCGTAGCCGCCGCCGAAGTCGTCCATCGCGCGCTCGCCGCTCAGGCCGAGCGTGCCCGCGTCGATCCACAGCGCGCCGTCGCGCCGCGACACGACGCTCGCGAGGACGCTCAGCGCGAGGTCGTCCCGCGCGCACGAGCCGATCGCGTGCTGGAAGCGATCGCCGAACACGTAGACCCCCGCGCGCAGCTCGGTGACGCCCTCGAGGTGCCGCGCGTGGAGCGCGGTGGGGGTGCTGCCGACGCTCACGCCCGGGCAGGCGAGGCCGGCGCCGCGGATCCGCTCGGCCGCGGCGACCGCGGAGGCGCGCTCGAGCTCGGCGACGTCGGCGATCGCCTCGAGCGTGCGGCACGCGTAGCTGTGGCCCGCGTGGGTGAGCACGCCCGCGAGGCGATCCCCGAGCGCGCGGGCACACGCGAGCAGGCGCGGATCGTCGGGCGCGAGGCCGCCGCGGTGCTGGCCGCTGTCGATCTCGATCCACGCCCGGAGGCCCGTCCCGGCGATCGAGGCCGCCACCTCGGGCTCGTCGGTGAGCACCGCCACGTCGGCGTCGATCGCCCGGACGAGGGCGAGCTTGGCCGGTGTGATCCCGACCGCGTAGGTCTGATCGCGAAAGCCTCGTTGCGCAAACCAGCTTGCTTCCTCCAAGGTCGAGACGGTGATCCCTCTTCCGCCCGCGAGCGCGGCGATCTCGGCGCACTTCGCGGTCTTCAGGTGCGGCCGCAGCGCGACCCCGAGCGCGTCGGCGCGCGCGCGCATCCGCGCGCAGTTGCGCTCGAGCCGCGCGCGATCGACCAGCGCGCAGGGGGTCCGGAGCGCCTCGAGCGCGGTGCTCACGCCTTCCAGTCGAGGACGACCTTGCCGCTCGCGCCCGAGCGCATCACGTCGAAGCCCTCCTGGAACGAGTCGATGCTCATCCGGTGCGTGAGCACGGGCGCCACGTCGAGCCCGCTCTGGAGCATGGAGGTCATCTTGTACCAGGTCTCGAACATCTCCCGGCCGTAGATGCCCTTCAGCAGGAGGCCCTTGAAGATCACCTGGTCCCAGTCGATCGCGGTGTCGTTCGGCGGGATCCCGAGGATCGCCACGTGGCCGCCGTGGTTCATGTTGCGGAGCATGTCGCGGAGGGCGCTCGCGTTGCCGCTGACCTCGAGCCCGACGTCGAAGCCCTCGGTCATCCCGAGGTCCCGCTGCACGTCCTTCAAGTTCTCGGAGCGCACGTCGACCGCGCGCGTCGCGCCCATCTTCCTCGCGAGCTCGAGCCGATACGGGTTCACGTCGGTGATCACCACGTGCCGCGCGCCGACGTGCCGGCAGACCGCGACCGCCATGATCCCGATCGGGCCTGCGCCGGTGATGAGCACGTCCTCGCCGACGAGGTCGAACGACAAGGCGGTGTGCACCGCGTTGCCGAGCGGATCGAGGAACGCCGCGACCTCGTCGGGGATCGAGTCGGGGAGCTTGTAGGCGTTGACCGCGGGGATCGAGAGGTACTCCGCGAACGCGCCCGGGCGGTTCACGCCGACGCCGACGGTGTTGCGGCAGAGGTGGCGCTTGCCGCCCCGGCAATTGCGGCACATCCCGCACGTCACGTGGCCCTCGCCGCTCACGCGGTCGCCGACCGCGAGCCCGGTGACGTGGCTGCCGATCTCGACGATGCGGCCGACGTACTCGTGCCCGACGGTCATCGGCACCGGGATGGTCCGCTGCGACCAGTCGTCCCAGTTGTAGATGTGGATGTCGGTCCCGCAGATCGCCGTCTTGTGGATCTCGATCAGGACGTCGTTCGGTCCGATCGAGGGGACCGGCTGCTCCTCCATCCAGATGCCGACCTCGCGGCGGCTCTTCACGAGCGCCTTCACGAGATCACCCCGAGCGTCCTGCCGACCTCGCCGAACGCGGCGATCGCCCGATCGATGTGCGCCGGCTCGTGCGCCGCGCTCATCTGCGTGCGGATGCGCGCGAGGCCCTTCGGGACGACCGGGTAGCTGAAGCCGACCACGTAGATTCCTTTCTCGAGCATCAGGTCCGCCATGCGCGAGGCGAGCTTCGCGTCGCCGAGCATCACCGGGATGATCGGGTGATCCCCGGGCAACAGATCGAAGCCGAGCGAGCTCATGCCCGCGCGGAAGCGCGCGCTGTTCGCGTGGAGCCTCGTGCGCAGCGCGTCGTCGCCCTCGAGCAGATCGAGCACCGCGATCGAGGTCGCGGCGATCGTCGGCGCGAGCGTGTTGCTGAAGAGGTACGGGCGGCTCCGCTGTCGGAGCATCTCGACGATCTTCGCCCGGCCCGCGGTGTAGCCGCCCGACGCGCCGCCGAGCGCCTTGCCGAGCGTGCCGGTGATCACGTCGATCCGGCCCATCGCGCCCGCGTACTCGTGGGTGCCGCGCCCGCGCGCGCCCATGAACCCGACCGCGTGCGAGTCGTCGACCATCGTCAGCGCGCCGTACCGGTCCGCGATGTCGCAGACGTCCTTCAGCTTCGCGAGGTAGCCGTCCATCGAGAAGACGCCGTCGGTCGCGATCATCACGCGGTTCGCGCCCTCGGCGCGCGCCTCCTTCACGCGCTCCTCGAGCTCGCCCATGTCGCTGTTCGCGTAGCGGTAGCGCCGCGCCTTGCAGAGGCGCACCCCGTCGATGATCGACGCGTGGTTGAGCGCGTCGCTCACGATCGCGTCCTCGGGCCCGAGCAGCGCTTCGAAGAGCCCGCCGTTGGCGTCGAAGCAGCTCGAGTAGAGGATCGTGTCGTCGGTCCCGAGGAACAGGGAGAGCCGCCGCTCGAGCTCCTTGTGCACGTCCTGCGTCCCGCAGATGAAGCGCACCGAGCTCATCCCGAACCCGTAGCGCTTCACCGCCTCGCGCGCGGCCTCGACGAGCCGCGGGTGGCTCGAGAGCCCGAGGTAGTTGTTCGCGCAGAAGTTCAGCACGTGCTTCCCGCCCACCACCTCGATGTCGGCGGACTGCGGCGACACGATCACGCGCTCGGCCTTGTAGAGCCCCTGCTCCTTGAGCGACTCGAGCTCGCGCGCGAGCTCTTCGAGGAACGACGGATCCGCCACGGCTACGACCTCCGGAGGACGCGCAGCATACGCGGGCCGCCGAACGGCGTCGACGTGGGCGGCGTGAGGGAGCGGTGGGTCGACGCGGGCGGGCACCCCGGTGAGCGCCGGGGCCGTGACGGGTGCACCCGAGGCGAGTGGATGCGCCAAGGAAAGCTCCGGATACCGCGTGTGCGGCGGAGTCGAGCGTGGACGAGGGCGTTGATCCGCGCCGCGCGCTCGCCATGCCCGTCGGCGGCCGCGCGCACCGCTCGATCACCTCGTTCGTCGAGCCGAGCGCCGTCCGCATCCGCAGCGTCCGGTTGCCGCCCTCCTCGTTCATGCTGTCCGCCAAGTTGAGGTGCATGCTCGGCAGCGCCCGGCGCGCCTGCCGTACGAGATCCGCGTCGTGCCGTGCGATCTCGACGATCCGCACGCTGACGAGCCGGTCCGTGTCGAGCGACACCCCGTAGAGCCGAAACGCGAACCGCTGTCGGCGCGTGCGAGATGGGCGCGAGCGAGCCCGCGCTCGGCACGTCCATCGGACAGCCGCTCGTGGTGCAGCTCGATCCCACGACCACCCCGAACCTCGGCCTCGGCGGCGGGACCGCGTCGGGCGATCCTATCCGGCTCAACGTGACGAGCAACTCGTCGGACGCGAGCTACCGGACGGAGTGGACGGTCGGCGCGGGCACGTGCCTGCGCGTCGTGCGGCGCGATGGGCAGGAGGTGATCCACTCCGGCGCGAACATCGTCGCGCACTACTACCACTTCGGGCACATGCTCGGCGTCACCCTCGGGCCGCCCGACAATCAGGAGCTCTTCAGCTACCTCGACCCCGTCACGTGGTCGACGACGGTGTGCCCGGCGTCCTGAACGTCACGACATCGACGCCAGGTTCTCGATCGCGATGCGCCTCAGCTTGAGGTAGCGGTTGCGGTCGACGACCCCTCGCCGAAGCGCCGCGAGGCGCGCAGCTCCCTCGGGCCCGAGGACTGCGGCGAAGCGCGAGGGCCAATGGTGCGCGAACGCGGCGAGCCACGCGGCGAGCGCGACGCGCTCGTCGACATCGAGCCGCGCCTCGCCCGCGTCGAGCGCGGCCAGGAGCTCGCGGCCATCGGGGATCACGACGCTCGCGGCGCGAGGGCCGCCCAGCGGCACGCCCGCCGCCATCAACGTCTCGAGCTCCGTGCCCACGGGTACACTCTATCACCGTGCCCTCCGACGACCGCCGAGCCGAGCCCTTCGACCGCGCCGCGCTCGAGCGCGTCGTCCACGCGGTCGCGGATCGCCTCGACGGGGGCTGGCTCGTCGTCGGCGGCGCCGCGATCGCGCTCGCGTTCGGCGCGCGCCGAACGACCGAAGACGTCGACATCCTCCCGCTCGTCGACACCGGCGAAGAGCGGCTCGCGCTGATGCAGCTCGCCGAGGAGCTCGGGCTCCCCGTCGAGGCGGTCAACTCCGCGGCCGACTTCTTCGTGCGCAGGATCCGCGACTACCGCGAGCACGTGGTCCCGCTCCACCGCGGGGCACGCTCGACGGTCTTCCGGCCGGACGCGACCCTGATGATCGAGCTCAAGCTGCGGCGCCTCTCGGAGCGCGACCTCGCGGACTGCGAGCTCGTGCTCGAGAGCGGCGAGGCGATCGACGCGCCGCGCCTCCTCGGCGCGCTCGGCGCGCTCCCGCCCACGGACGAGGCCGCGCTCGCGGAGCGCCGCGCGCGCCTGCGCGAGCGGCTCGCCCGGTGGTAGCGTCGGCGGAGATGGACCCCACCTCGCGCGTCCTCGTCCTCTACACGGGCGGGACCATCGGCATGCGCAAGAACGCGCGCGGCGTGTACGAGCCCGTGCCGGGCTGGTTCACGGAGCAGATCGCGCAGCAGCCGCAGCTCCACGATCCCACGCAGGCGCGCTTCACCACGCGGCCGTCCGCGAGCGGGCGGCGCATCCACTACGACGTCTCCGAGTACGCGGTGCCGCTCGACTCGGCGAACCTCGATCTCTCGCACTGGGCCCGCTTCGCGAAGGACATCGCGTCCGCGTACGACCACTTCGACGCGTTCGTGATCGTCCACGGCACCGACACGATGG
The DNA here is from genome assembly GCA_041918555.1 of Sandaracinaceae bacterium. Taxonomy (GTDB): domain Bacteria; phylum Myxococcota_A; class Polyangia; order Polyangiales; family Sandaracinaceae; genus JACKEC01. The sequence continues at coordinate 927 of JAYRVK010001061.1, read as the reverse complement.
CGTACACCGCGAGCGCGCTCGCGTTCATGCTCGAGAACCTCGCCAAGCCGGTGATCCTGACCGGCGCGCAGATCCCGATCGAGCAGCTCCGCAACGACGCGCTCGAGAACGTGCTCGGCGCGCTCGGGATCGCGGGTCACTACCCGATCCCCGAGGTCGGGCTCTACTTCCACCACAAGCTCCTGCGCGGCTGCCGCGCCACCAAGGTCGACGCCATCGCGCTCGACGCGTTCGCGTCGCCGAACCACCCGCCGCTCGTCGAGGTCGGCGTGGACGTGAAGGTCGCGTGGGGCCTCGTGCGACCGGCCCCGACGGGGCCGCTGATCGTGCACGAGCGGCTCGATCCGCACGTCGCGGCGCTGCGGCTCTATCCCGGGATGACGCGGCGGATCCTCGAGAACTTCCTCGCGCCGCCGCTGAGCGGGCTGGTGCTCGAGACGTGCGGCGCGGGCAACGCGCCCGATCGCGACGACGATCTGATCGGGGTCCTGCGCGAGGCGTGCGAGCGAGGCGTGGTGATCCTCAACGTGTCGCAGTGCCTCAAGGGGCACGTGAAGCCGAGCTACGCCGCCGGGCAGATCCTCGTCGACGCGGGCGTCGTGCCCGGCGCCGACATGACGCCCGAGGCCGCGCTGGCGAAGCTCGCGTTCCTCCTCGGCCGCGGCCTCCCCGTCGAGGAGGTGCGCGCGCTCGCGGCGCGCTCGCTGCGCGGCGAGCTCACCGAGCCCGACGAGCGCGAGGTGCTCGAGGAGCTCTACCGAAAGCCTCGTTGACGCTCGTCCTCGTCGCGCTGGTCGCGCAGCTCGCCGCGTCGCTCGCGTTCTTGCTCGCCGTGTACGCCGCGAGCCGCGCGCTGCGCGTCCCGATCGAGCGGCTCCAGCTCGGCCTCGGGCCCGCGCTCGTGCGCCGGCTGGGATCCGTCGAGCT
>JAYRVK010001060.1:0-10343 GCA_041918555.1 Sandaracinaceae bacterium | reverse complement strand
GATGCGCGGCCCTCGATCGCGGCGGCGCTGCGGCACGCGCCCGACGATCACACGCGCGCGATGGCCTACGTCCAGCTCGCGCGCCTCGAGGGCCGCCAGGGTCGGCTCGAGGCCGCGCTCGCCGCCGCCGCGCGCGCGGAGCGGCTGGTCGGCGAGCGGCCCTCGATCCACCGCGTGCGCGCCGACGCCTACGCGCAGGTGTGGCGCTGGGACGACGCCGCGGAGTCCTACCGCCGGGCCGCCGAGGGCGCCCCCCGCGACGAGTCCCGCTGGGTCGACCTCGCGCGCGCGCTCGGCAGCGCGGGCCGGGACGAGGAGGCGCTCGCCGCGGCGGACACGGGCCTCGCGCTCACGCCGCGGAGCCCGGGCCTCCTGCGCAGCCGCGCGCTCGCGCTCGAGGCCCTCGGCCGGCCCGAGGCCGCCGCCGCGCGCGACGTCTACCTCGGCTGCCGCGTGCCGGACGCGCTCTCGACGCTGCGGCTCCGGTGCGGCCGCGACGACGCGTGGTGCGCGCGCGAGCGGCTGCCCGTGCACGTGCACGAGCTGCGGACGGCCGGCGGGCATGCTAGCCCCGCGCCGTGAGCCTGGTCGTCCTCGAGCACGTCTCCCTCCACTTCGGCGGCAAGCGCATCGTCGACGACCTCAACCTGCGTGTCGCCGACGGGGATCGGATCGGCATGATCTGGCCGAACTGCTCGGGCAAGACCACGCTCTTGCGCTTGATCGCGGGCGAGCAATCGCCCGACGGCGGCGAGGTGCGCTCCGCGCGCGGCGTGCGCATCGGCTGGCTCCCGCAGGATCTCGTGGTCGAGGGCGGGCGCACGCTCCTCGAGCTGTGCACCGGGAGCGTCCCGGGCCGCGCGGACATCGAGGCCGAGCTCGCCCGCGCCGAGGCGTCGTACGCGGAGATCGTCGAGGCCGGCGACGACGAAGAGATGATGGACGCCGCGGCGCGGCTCGCCGAGCTCCACGAGCGCATCGCGCACTTCGAGACGATCTTCAGCGAGCACGAGGCCAAGCGGATCCTCGCCGGTCTCGGGTTCACCGACGCCGACCACGGCCGCGACCTCGGGGAGTTCTCCGGCGGCTGGAAGATGCGGGGCGTCCTCGCGTCGCTCCTGTTCCAGCGGCCCGACGTGCTCCTGCTCGACGAGCCGACGAACCACCTCGACATGCCGTCGGTGGCCTGGTTCAGCGCGTTCCTCCAGGGCTACCGCCGCCCGTTCGTCCTCATCAGCCACGACCGCGAGTTCCTCAACGAGCAGATCAACCGCGTGGTGAGCCTCGAGGTCGAGGGCGTCCGCCAGTTCCCCGGGAACTACGAGCAGTACGTCCTGCAGCGCGCCGAGGAGGAGGTGATCCTCGAGAACAAGGCCACGAACCTCGAGCGCGAGCGCGACAAGGCGATGGAGTTCATCACGCGCTTCCGCGCCAAGGCGAGCAAGGCCAAGGCGGTGCAGAGCCGGATCAAGGCGCTCGAGAAGATGGAGTCCGTCGACACCTACCGGAAGCGCCGCGTGATGAGCTTCTCGTTCCCGAAGACCGACCGTCCGGGCCACGAGGTCGTGCGCGTCGAGCACCTCCGCAAGGCCTATGGCGCGCACGTCGTGTTGCCCGACGTGAACGTCACCGTGTACCGCGGCGACCGCATCGGGATCATCGGGCCCAACGGCGCCGGCAAGACCACGCTGCTCAAGCTGATCGCGGGCGAGATCGAGCCGAGCGGCGGGACGATCACGCTCGGCCACAAGGTCACTCCGTCCTACTACGCGCAGCACCACGCCGAGCTGTTGCACGACGCGAACACCGTCTACGACGAGGCCGCCGAGGTGAACCGCGAGCTCGGCCAGACGCGCGTGCGCACCGTCCTCGGCTCGTTCCTCTTCAGCGGCGACGACGTCGACAAGCGCGTCGCGGTGCTGAGCGGCGGCGAGCGTGCGCGCGTCGCGCTCGCGAAGCTGCTCCTCGATCCGGGCAACCTGCTCCTGCTCGACGAGCCCACCAACCACCTCGACCTCGAGAGCTGCGAGAGCCTCGTCGACACGCTCGACACCTACGACGGCACGATGGTCTTCGTGAGCCACAACCGCGCGCTCGTGCGGCGGCTCGCCACGAAGATCTGGGCGGTCGAGGGCGGCGCGGTCACCGAGTACCCCGGCAACCTCGACGACTACATGCACTTCTGGCGCGCGCGCTACGCGGGCGAGGACGCGCCGCCGCCGGCGATCGAGGCCAAGGGCACCGCGGGCCCGGCCCCCGCGCCCAAGCGCAGCCGCGACGACGACAAGCGCCGCAGGCGCGAGGAGGCGGAGCGCCGCAACGCGCGCGCCCGCACCGTCGGCAAGCTCGAGAAGACGGTCGAGGAGATCCTCGAGCGCATCGCCGCGCTCGAGGCGGCGCAGAAGGAGCGCAACGACCGGCTCTGCGATCCCGCCGGCTTCCCGAGCGACGCCGAGCGCTACGCGGTGCTCACCGCGCTCCAGGTCGACGCGGCGAAGATCGAGGAGCTCACCGCGCGCTGGGAGGGCGCGCAGGAGGAGCTCGAGGCCGCGCAAGCCGCCCTCGCGGATGAGACCGCCGAGGCCGGCTGAGCCGGTCGGCGATCCGCCGCGAGGCGATCCGCGCCTGGTTCTCGACACGCCGCGCCAGCGGCGACGCTCGAGCGACGAGCGCGACCGTCCTGCCACTGGGTGTACTCTCCTCGTCGGAGGTTGGGCATGAAGGCGAAGCGTCTCTGGCGTCTCGGGCTGTGCATGGCGATCGCGGCGAGCCCGGTGCTGATGGGTCAGCGCGGCGGTGGGTGCGGCGGGGGCGGCGGCGGCGGGGACGGCGGCGCCGCCGAGATCCCCGACATGTCCGGCCAGTGGACGCTGACCTTCAACGACGATCTCAGCGTCGAGGTCGACGTGGGCGGCATGGTCTACAACCCCGCGCTCGCCGGTGGCGCGAGCACCGTCACGGTGACCCACGACGGGCAGCCGATCACCTACAACGTCGACTGCAGCCGCGAGCTCATCGTCTGCCCGAGCGAGCTCCTGCCGCCGGTCGTCACGATCACGCAGACGCGCGTCTCGCCGCGGCAGGTGAGCGTGGAGATCACCGAGCAGCAGTGCACTGGCGAGGTCTCGGAGGGCATGTGCATGGGCACCGTCGTCGAGCGCACGATGACCCGCAACGGCACGATCACCGCCGACGGCACGGGCTTCACGATCATCCTCGGCGGCGGCGCGGTCGTCGCGGGGAGCTGCGCCCTGCTCGCGATCTCGGTCGCCAACGGCGACCTCGTCACGTCGGGCAGCGGGTCGACGCTGCGCGCCGACTCGATCACCAGCGGCGAGCTCATCACCGCGTTCGCGGGCGGGTGCCTCGTCGCGGGGATGGCGGATCTCGATCCGGGGATCGAGGCGGCGGCGGTCGGCGCGACGATCCAGCTGCGCTCGACCTACACCGCCACGCGCACGCCGTAGTCAGCTCAGCGCGCGCAGCGCCGCCTCGACGGAGCGGACGTAGCTCCCTCCGAAGAGGTTCACGTGGACCATCAGCGGGTAGAGCTGGTAGAGCGGGACGCGCTCGCGCCACGCCGGCGCGAGTGGCCAGGCCTCCCCGTACGCGTCGAAGACCCGGGACGAGAAGCCCCCGAAGAGCCGCATCATCGCGAGGTCGATCTCGCGGTGCCCGCCGTAGACGGCCGGGTCGATCAGGACCGGCCCGCCGTCGGGCGCGACGTGCGCGTTGCCGCCCCACAGATCACCGTGGACCCGCGAGGGCGGCTCCGCGGGGCCGACGAGCGCGTCGATCGTCGACAGCACGATCTCCATGCCGCGCCTCATCGCAGCGCTGGCGCGCCCGGCGTCGATCGCGCGCCGGAGCTGCGGGCGGAGCCGGCGCTCTGCGTAGAAGGTGGGCCAGTCGGCCTCGGCGCCGTTGTCCTGGGGGAGGCTCCCGACGAAGTTGTCGTGAACGTGCCCGAAGCCGGGCGCGCCGAAGCGATGGAGCGCCGCGAGGCCACGGCCCAGGCGCTCGTCGTGGTCCCTCGCCGGCGCGCCCGGCGGGAGCAGCTCGAGCGCGAGGAAGCGCCCCGAGACCGCGAGGACCTCGGGCACGCGGAGCGCGCCGGCCTCGCCGAGCCACGCGAGGCCCTCCGCCTCGCGCGCATACATGGTCGGGGGGGGCGAGGGGTGCGTCTTGACGAACACCTCGCGTCCGTCGGCGAGGCGCACCGCGAGCGCGCGGTGGATGTCGCCGCCGGCGAGCGGTCGCGCGTCGCGCACGGGCCCCACCGCCGCCGCGAGCTCCACTCGGATGCGCTCAAAGTCCATGCGTAGCGCGGAGCTCCGCGAGGAAGCCGCTCGCTGCAGCTTCGCAAATCTCGTAGACACGGTCGAAGCCGCCCTCGTAGTAGGGGTCGGGCACCTCGGAGCCTCTCGCCGACGCCGGGTCGAAGTCGCGGAAGAGGTGGATCGCCCGCGGGTGCCCCGCGGCGAGGCGCTCGAGGTTCGCGCGGTTCTGCCGGTCCATCGCCACCACGTAGTCGAAGCGGTCGAGATCCTCGCGCGTGAACTGCCGCGCGATCGAGGTCACCTCGATCCCGCGCGCGCGCGCGGCCGCGCGCGTGTCGGGGTGGGCGCGCTCGCCGACGTGCCAGCCTCCGGTGCCCGCGCTGTCGATCTCGAAGCGGTCCGCCAGGCCCTCGCGCGCGACGAGATCCCGGAACACGGCCTCGGCGGTCGGGGAGCGGCAGATGTTGCCCAGGCACACGAAGCAGACTCGGATGCGGTCCATGGTCCCTCTCTTGTACCCCGGGCCCGAAGTCCGATCCGGGCTCGGCGCATGCCGGACCCGATCGAACAGAGAAACCCGGAACGGGTTTCGGGCCGCGCGTCTTAGCTAGTCGGTCACGATCACGCGGCTGCCTTCGAAGCCGGTCCCGCGGTCGGTCGAGACGCCGTGCCAGCCGGGCGGGACCTCGGGCCAGGTGTGCGCGAAGACGCGCCGCGCGTCGCGCGGGGCGAGGTTCACGCAGCCGTGGCTGCGCCGCAAGCCGAAGCGGTGATGCCAGAACGCGCCGTGGAGCGCGACCGAGCCCTCGAAGTACTGGGTCCAGGGCACGTCGTCGATCCGGTAGCCGTCGTCGCCCGCGTCGGGCCCGAGGTCGGCCATCGTGTCGCTGACGTACTTGCGCCGGATCCGGAACTCCCCGCGCGGCGTGTCGTGTCCCTCGAGCCCCGTCGACACGAGCGTCGCGTAGGTCGGCGTCGCGCCGACGTAGAGGACCAGCGTCTGCTCGGAGACGTCGACGTGCACCCACGGTTCGTCCTCGCGGACGCCACGCGGCGGATCGACGCGCTCCGCCACCGCGACGAACCAGCGCCGCAAGTAACCTTGCTCACCACCGCCGGCGTCGACGACGTGGTAGTCGCGCCCCTCGACGTTCTCGCGGCGCAGCCACGGCACGCGCGCGAGCCGCGCGAAGGTCGGCGCGTCGGGATCGGGCCTCACGTGCACGCTCCCGTCCGGGTGCACCACGCGCCGGAGCGGTGTGCTCTCGCGAACCGCCCACGCGATCGGGAGCGCGTTCTCCTCGTCGAGCTCCACCCCGGCCAGCGCGGTCCCCGTGCGCTCCTCGAGCTCCGCCTCGCGGATGTAGGTCCCGCGCACCGTGCGCACGAAGCGGCGCGAGGAGCGCGACTCGACCGCGGCCGCGGCCACGTAGAAGCCCCGGTGCAGCCAGCGCGCGACCGCCGACGGGCTGCGCGGCTCGCCGGCGAGGCGGCCCTCGCGCAGGAGCGCCGCGCGCCGCTCCTGGCCCGCGTTGAGGAGCTCCGCGTAGCGCGCCCCGTGGAGGGCGGCCTCGCGCTGCGCTTCGCGAGATGGCAGCTGGTGGTACTCCGGCGTCTGCGGCTGCGTGACCACGAAGTAGCGATAGGGGAGGGGCGCGTCCGCGCGGGCCGCGGCCTCGGGCCGCTCGGGCGGCGCCTCGCCGAAGTCGATCCCCTGCCCCGCGCACGCCCAGCCGCGCGGGTAGAGCGCGAACCAGCCGCTCGCGCAGCGCGGCGCGGCGACCGGCTCGCGCCGCGCGCGGACGTGCCCGCCGAGCCGCAGCCAGCCGATCGTCCGCGCGTCGCGATCCGCGATCTCGCGCACCGGGATCTGGGCCGCGTTGACCACGCCGTGCATCGGGAACTCGCGATCGAGCATCTCCGCGAGCGCGCGCGCGGCCGCGTCCTCGACGATCGGCGCGTCGCCGTTGGCGACGGAGCCCCCCTCGTCCGGACGCGGCGCGCCGCCGGACGAGCGCCCGCGACCCTCGCCGAACGCCGCGGCGAGGCCCCACGCCAGCCCCGCGCAGGCGAGGAGCGCGGTCGCGAGGATGAGCCCGTTCCGTCGCACCGAGGGCCGACGGGTATAGCGACCCCTCGGGTTCCCGGCAACGCGGGGGTTGACCCCGGCCGGAGTCTCGGAGATAGAGGGGCTGCGCCCGAGCGCGCCGCTGGGAGGTGGACGAGTGAAGATCCTGCTTGCACCCGATGTGTACGTGAACGCGTCGGTCGCGGGCGCCGGGTTCGCGCCGGCGCAGGTCGTCGACCGCGTGCTCGGCAACAAGAAGGCGCGCCAGAAGACCACCGAGTGGGTCTTGTCGACGACGTCGTCGATGCTCGCGGCGCACCCGCACTTCAAGAAGGACGCGGTCGAGCCGCAGATGAAGCTCATCCGTGATCTCGTCGACGTGGTGGAGCCGGACGAGCACGACGACACGAGCTGGCCGAAGTCGCTCGTCGCCGCCGCACGCGCCGCCGGCGTGAAGCGCGTGGTGACGGATCACCCGGACCTCGCCGACCAGTTCGAGGTCGACGGCATCGAGTTCGTCTCGAGTGACGCATGGATGATCGAGCAGCAGACGCCGCCGCCTCCGCCGCCGCCGAAGAAGGGCTGATCTTCTCTCTGGTCGACCCCGAGCCCGCTCGGGAGACGTCCGTCCTCGTCGAGGTCCCGCACGCCGGGCTCGCCGTGCCCGAGGTCGTGCGCGACGAGCTGGTCGTCTCGCGCGAGACGCGCCTGCGCGACAGCGACCTCTACGTCGACGCGCTCTGCGCGCGCGCGCCCTCGCGCGGGGCCGCGCTCCTCTGCGCGCGGGTGTCGCGCTACGTCGTCGATCTGAACCGCGCCCCCGACGACGTCGACCTCGAGACCGTCCCCGATCATCCCGATCCGCGCGGCGCGCAGCCGCGCGGCGTGGTGTGGCGCCTGACCTCGGAGGGCCAGCCCGCGCTGCGCGCGCCGCTGACCTACGCCGCGCTCTGCGAGCGGCTCGCGCGCTACCACGCGCCTTACCACGACGCGCTCGGAGCGCGCCTCGAGGCCAAGCGCGCGCGCTTCGGCCACGCGATCCTCCTCGCCGCGCACTCGATGCCGTCCGCCTCGAAGGTGGGGGGCAAGGGCGCCCGACGCGCGGACGTCGTCCCCGGCACGCGGGGTCGCACGACCGCGGACGCGCGGGTGATCGATCTCGTCGGCGCGCACTTCCGCGACGCGGGGCTGACCGTACGCCACGACGATCCGTACCGCGGCGGGTGGACGACCACGAACTACGGCCGACCCGACGTGGGCTGGCACGCGATCCAGCTCGAGCTCAACCGCGCGCTCTACGTCGACGAGGCGACGAGCCGCCCGCTCGACGGCGACTTCGAGGCGATCGAGGCCCTCGTGCTCGAGCTCGTCCGGAAGCTCGGCGCCCTACGGCTCGACTGAAGCTCGAGGCGCCCGTCGCGCAGCGACGCGCGGAGACCGAGCAGCTGGAGTGCGATCGAGCGCAGGTCCGCCTGGCAGCGACGCGCGGCGGGCCGAGCGCTCGACGGCGATCGAGGCCAGGTCGGCGCGCAGCGCGCTGCGCCCCTCGGAAGTCAGCGCCCCTCGGGAATCACCGCGCGACTTCGAGCGACACCGCGTCGCCGGACCGGACCTCGAGCCGGTAGCGGCTGTTCGCGGTCTGGAGGTAGTACACGTCCTGGCCGCAGAGGCGGAGGATCCGACGGACCGGGGTGGTCACGTACTCGTGGAGGCCGTCGGGGAACTCGATGACGAGCACACTGCCTTTGCGCGGGGCCCGCAGGAGCCGTCCGACCACCGCCCGGCCCGGCTTCCGGCCGACCTTGCGAAGCACGACCTCCACGCGATCCAAGCTAGCACAGGGTCACCATGTGGCAAAAGCGGTTTTGTACACATGACAACGCTCGCGCGACCCGCTATGCCGGCGTTCGGCCGGCAAAGTCTCGGAAATACCGGCCGTTTCCACGGCGGGGGTCCGACCGATGCACGTCATGCACGCGGAGCTGGGCTGGATCGAGGTCATCTGCGGCCCGATGTTCAGCGGCAAGAGCGAGGAGCTCATCCGCCGGCTGCGCCGCGCGCAGATCGCGCGGCAGCGCGTCCAGATCTTCAAGCCCGCGATCGACGTGCGCTACGCGGAGTCGCAGATCGTCAGCCACTCGCGCGCTGCGCTCGACGCCCAGGCGGCGTCGACCTCGGCCGAGGTCGCGCGCGCGGTCCGCAGCGACACGCGCGTGGTCGGGATCGACGAGGCGCAGTTCTTCGACGACGGGATCGTCGAGGTCGTCGATCGGCTCGCCAATCAGGGGATGCGCGTGGTGCTCGCGGGGCTCGATCAGGACTACACGGGCGCGCCGTTCCGGTGCATGCCGCGGCTGATGGCGATCGCGGAGTACGTCACCAAGACCCTCGCGATCTGCATGCGCTGCGGGGCGCCCGCGGGTCGATCGCAGCGCCTCGTGCCCGACGGAGCGCAAGTCCTGGTGGGCGCGGTCGAGGCCTACGAGGCGCGCTGCCGCGGGTGCCACTCGCCCCGCGCCGAGGCGACGACCGGCGCGCTCTTCGGAGACACCGAGTGAAGGTCGTGATCCCGGAGCGCGACGCGCCGCGTTGGGGCGGGGTCGCCGCCGTGGGGGTGGTGGCCGCGGCGCTCGGGCTCGGCCTCGCCGCGTGGGGCACGAGCCGCGGGCAGGGCGAGGCCTCGGCTGCGGCCGCCTCTGCGCCCGAGGTCGTGCCCGACTCCGCGCCCGCGCCCGCCCCCGCCCCTGCGCCGGCGCCCGCTCCCGCGCCGGAGCCCGCGCCCGACCCTGCGCCGGCGCCCGACCCTGCGCCCGCGCCCGCGCCCGCGCCCGCCACCGCGCCTGTCACCGCGCCCGCGCCGGCGTCGCCGGGCGGGCTGCGGGTGAGGCGCGGGCGCATCGCGTATCTGCGGTGCGATCAGGGCTCGGGCCGCACGTGTGCGCGCGACGAGCCGATGGAGCAGGCGGTGTGGGCGGCGATCCAGGGCCTCCTCGCGTGCCCGACCGGCCCGCGCGCGGCCGGCGAAGCGGACATCCGGCTCGAGTACGTCGGCGACGGGGCGCCCGCCGTGGAGTGGCGCGACACGTTCGGCGACGAGGTCGCCCGCCTCGAGCCCGACGCGGTGCTGCGCTGTCTGCGCGAGCCGCTCGCGGCCACGCGCCGGACCGTCGCGACGGAGCGGCTGCTCGTGTCCTTCCGCTTCGCCGTGGAGTAGCGGCGCCCTCTCGCCGCGGCAGCGCGGCATCTTGCCGCGGCGTGCTTGTGGCGCGGCGTCTCGCGGCGTCGCCCGCGCTCGGTGTGAGCGACGGCACGGCCACTGCAGTGGTCGTGCGTAGTCGCCGTCCCGAACCCGGAGGAGCTTCATGTCTCGATTCCGTCCCGCCAGCCTCGACTGCTACCGGCGCGACCTGAGCGCGGTCACCCCGCTCGCCGCGGAGACGGAGACGGAGCTCGCGCGGCGCTGGCGCGACGGCGACCAGCGCGCGGGCGCGCGGCTCGTGGAGGCGAGCCTCCCCTTCGTGATCAAGATCGCGAAGGAGTACCGCCGCTGGGGCGTGCCGATGGAGGACCTGATCCAGCAGGGCAACCTCGGGCTCCTCCGCGCCGCTGCGAAGTACGATCCCGATCAGGGCTGCCGGCTCATCACGTACGCGGTCTACTGGATCCGCGCCGAGATCCGCGAGTACGTCGTGCGGAGCTACCGCATCGTGCGGCTCGGCTCGACGCGGACCGAGCGCAAGGCGATGCGCGTGTACCGCCGCGACGGGCTCGAGACCCTCGAGCAGCTCGTCGCCGCGAGCGGCATGCCGCGCGAGCGGGCCAAGAAGCTCTGGCCGATCCTCACGCAGCGCGACTTCTCGCTCGACGCGACCACCGACGAGCGCGGCCCCGCGGTCGGCCGCGTCGAGGCCGGCGGCGCCTCCCCCGAGGACCTCGTCGCGCGCGCGCAGGAGATCGAGGGCGTGCGCGCGCGGCTCGGAGAGGCGCTCGAGACG
>JAYRVK010001059.1:0-3021 GCA_041918555.1 Sandaracinaceae bacterium | reverse complement strand
CGGCCTCGCTCCGCGAGCGCGACCCCGAGCGCGCGCCGCGCCTGCGTCGCGAGGCCCTCGTCGTCCCGTGCGTGCTCGCGCCCCTCGCGGTGCTCTCGCCGTGGGTGATCGCGCCGAGCCACCTCGGGCCGAGCTACGCGAGCCTCCCGTTCTTCCTCGCGTGGCTCGAGCGGTACCCGACGTTCGGGCCCGTCAACCACGAGGTGCTCCTCGGGCTCGGCGCGGTGCTCGGCGCGTGCGCGCTCCCTGCGCTGCTCGCCGCGCACGTCGCGGTCGCACGGCGGCCGGCGCCGCGCGTGGTGATCGCGCTCGCGGTGCTCCAGCTCGTCGCGTACGTCCCGGTGCTCGTGCGGCTCGACGCCGAGACCCTCGCGTACGCGGCGCTCGTCGCGCGCGATGGTCCCTTCACGTTCTTCGGAGTGTCCGAGGGTGCGTGGTGGCAAGACGCGTTGCACGCGCTGATGGTCGGCGCGGGCGCCTTGCTCCGCGCGCTCGCCACCCTCGCGATGCTCGCGCTCGTGCCGCTGAGCCTGCGCGCGAAGGACCCGCGCGTGGTGTGGGAAGGCTGAGCGTCCCTCAGAACGCGCTGACCGCCCTCGCCGTGCTCGCACCGGCGCACGGGGAGGCCGCCGTCGCAGCCGGGGTAGTCCGCGCACGCGTGGCTCTCGCGCGTCGCGACGACGCGGTCGTGGAGGCCCGCGAGCGGCGGCCCCGGCGCCCGTGGAGCCCTTCGGGTAGACGCGGATCGCGTCATCCTCCATCGCCCGGACGCGGGTCAGCGCACCTCGGCGTCCATGCGCGCGAGGATCGCGTCCATCGCCTCCTCGCCCTGCGCGAGCGTCGGGACGCGAGCGCGGATGTACGCGTCGGAGTTCGTGATCAGGAGCAAGGCGTGGGTGCCCTCCTCGGCGATCAGGAGCTGCGTGCTGCCCCCGAAGGTCTCGCCGCCGTGCCCGGTGAACGAGTGGCCGGCGAGGCGCTGGACGTAGAAGCCGAGCTGCTGGTTGGAGCGCACGTCCGGGTACTGGACCCGCAACATCTCTTGCACGCTCGACTCCTCGACGACGCGCGTCCCGTCGAGCTCGCCGCCCCGCAGGATCATCCGCGCGAAGCGCGCGAGGCCGGTCGCGCTGATGCGGAGCGAGGTGGCCGGGTAGAAGCTCCAGCCGTTGTGGGGGAGCGCCGTGAAGCGCCGGCCGTTGTAGCCGTACGGCGTGGCCAGGCGCGCGGCGTCGACGTCGGCGAGGAACCAGCCCGCGCCGTCCATCCCGAGCGGCTCGAAGAGCGCGGTGCGCGTCTGCTCGCGGTAGCTCGCGCCGCCAGCGGCCTCGAGCACCGCGCCGATCACGCCGTAGCCCGCGTTGCAGTAGTCGCGCACGGTCCCGGGCGCGGGGCCCCAGGGCCCCTCGCCGTAGAGCGCGCCGCCCGCGACCGCGTAGTCCCGTGTGAACTGGTCGACCTCCGTCGGCGGGTCGCCCACGAACGTGACCTCGGCGAGCGCGCCGTAGTCGTCGGTGAGGCCGGAGACGTGGCAGAGCAGCGTGCGCACCGAGATCGCGACCTCGGGGTGCTCGGGGTGCACCACGGGGTAGCCGAGGTAGTCGCCGATCGGCGCGTCGAGATCGAGGAGGCCCTCCTCGACGAGCTGCATCGCGCGGACGACGGCCATGGGCTTCGAGATCGACGCCATGACGAAGAGCGTGTGCTCGTCGACGCGGCGGCCGGCCTCGAGGTCCGCGAAGCCGTAGCCGCCGATCCGCACGACCTCGTCGGGCGTGACGATCGCGAGCGCGGCGCCCGGGATCCCGCCGTACGCGAGCTGCCACTCGACGAAGCCGTCGAAGTCCTCGGGCGGCGTGCCCGCGTCGCGGACGACCGGCGGGGCCGCGTCGGCCCCCCCGTCGAGGCCCGCGTCGATCGCGGGCGGCGCGCCGTCGCAGCCGGCGGCGAGGAGCGCGAGGAGGGTGGGGATCGCTCGAGTACGCATCGCTCCGCGACGAGGATAGGCGCTACGCTGTCGCCGTGCATCGCGCGATCCTCTGCGCCACGCTCGCGTCCCTCGCCGCCGCCCCCGCGCGCGCCGACTGCGAGGTGCAGGGCGTCGCGTCGCTCGACCGGCTGCGCGTGCGCGTGGCGGGCGAGCCACTGCGCACGTACGCGGTGACGGATCTGCCGGTCGGGATCCGGCCGGGGCGCGGGACGCGCTACCGCGACGTGCGCGTGCTCGCGCCGATCGCCTTCGGGGCGCGCACCGACGCGCGCGTGCCGTGGACGGTGCCGCGGCCCTCGCTCGTGGCGGACGGGATGCTGTGGCTCGCGCCGCACGTCGAGATCGAGGACGCGCGCGAGCAGGTCGAGCGCGAGGGGCTCGTGGTGCGCGTGCAGGTCGACGCGGGCGTGTGGATCGATCGCGTCCACGTGCCGTGCGACACGATCGCGATCGGCATCGGGGAGGGCGGCGACGATCCGCCCGCGTGGGGCGCCGCCGCGGCGGGGCCGCGCTGGGCGCCCGCGAACGTCTCGCTGTGGCTGCGGAGCCGGATCGGGGGCGACGACGAGGTGCCCACGGTGCGGATCGACGCGCCCGAGGGGCTGCGCTCACCGCTCTACGAGATCGAGCGGCGCGAGGGCTGGGTCCGCGTGGTCGCGCGCTTCGAGAGCGGCGCGCTCCTTCGTGGCTGGGTCCGCCAGCACCACCTGCGCCCCGCGCCCGAGACGGACCCGAGCCCGCGCCCGTACGTGCGCGCGGTGCGCGAGACGCCGGTCGGGCAGTGCCGCCGTGGCCCGCCCGATCGCCAGGAGTACGTCGGGCCCGCGCGCATCACGGTCGGCGCGCACGTGCACTTCGAGCCGGACGGCGAGGTGTGGGGCACGGTGTCGGAGCCCGCGATCTTCACCGTGTCGTGGCGCACCGGCGCCGCGTGGGCGCGCATCGTCCACGCGCCCGGGCTGCGCGGCGACGGGCGCTGCCCCGAGGTGATCACCCACGCGTGGATCCTTCGCAATCAAGTCACGTTGTCG
>JAYRVK010001058.1:0-1748 GCA_041918555.1 Sandaracinaceae bacterium | reverse complement strand
CCCTCTTCTACCGGGGCACGCTGCTCAAGAGGTCAGGTCGGGGCGAAAAAGCGATCCGCGATTTCCGCCTCGCGGCCGAGCTCAACCCTCGAAACCTCGATGCGCAGCGCGAGGTGCGCCTCCATCATGCGCTTGCCGTCGGCGGGCCGCTCCGAGGGCGCGCGCGTCAGGCACCGCATCAGGAACGCCTCCACGCGCGCGTCGAGCTCGACCGGCGGGTCGAGCCGGCTGGGCGGGAGCATGTCCTCGAACATCTTCTTGCCGAGGATCTCGTAGGTGCCGAGGCCCTGGTACGGCTGCCGGGCCGTCAACATCTCGTGCATCACGAGCGCGAGCGAGTAGACGTCGGCGCTCGGGGTGACCCTCTCCCCCTGGCACTGCTCGGGGGACATGTAGCGCGGCGTCCCGATCACCGCGCCCGTCTCGGTGAGCTTGTTCCCCGCCTCGAGGAGCCGCGCGAGGCCGAAGTCGAGCACCTTCACCACCTCGCCTCCGTCGCGCTCGGCGAGGAACACGTTCTCGGGCTTGAGGTCGCGGTGGATGATCCCGCGCTCGTGCGCTGCGCCGAGCGCGGACGCGACCTGGATCGCGATCTCGAGGGTGCGCGGGACGGGGAGCGGCCCGCCGTGCTTCGCGATCGCGGCCGCGAGGTCGTGCCCCATCAGGCGCTCCATCACGTAGTAGGCGCCGTAGCTCTTGGTCACGCCGTGGCCGAGCACCACGATCACGTTCTCGTGATCGATCGCCGCCGAGGCCATCGCCTCGCGCGAGAACCGCTCCGCGGTCTTCTCGTTGTTCACGAGCTCGGGGCGCAGGGTCTTGAGCACGACGGGCCTGCCGCCCATCACGAGGTCGCGCGCCTCCCACACGAAGCCCATCCCGCCCTGGCCCAGGCGCGAGATCACCTCGTAGCGGCCGTCGATGGTCTGGCCGAGGATGTCGTCGACCTGATCGACGACCGACGCGCGCGCGCGCTCGTCGAGGTCTCCGTCCGGCCGGGTGTAGTCGTCGCTCATCGCGAGGGGGCGAGCTTACGCCAGCGGCTCGATCAACGACGGGTCGTCGTTCTTCACCGAGCTCACGCGGGTCGAGACGCGGGTGTCGACGAGCCGCTCCCCGACGTGGGTGTCGAGGAGCCGCAGCAGGGTCCCCTCGTCGAGCGCCGGCTCGCGCGCGAGCCAGAGCGCGTACGCCTCGTGGGGCAGCACGATCGGCATCCGGTCGTGGATCGCGGCGACGGGCCCGACCGCCTCGCGCGTGAGGATCGTGAAGCTCGACACGCGCTCGCCCTGCGGGTCCTTCCAGATCGCCCAGAGCCCCGCGATCCCGAAGGGCCGCCCGCCGAGGTGGAAGCGGTGGGGGAGCTTCTTGCCGTCCTTGGTCTCCCACTCGTAGAAGCCGTCCGCGGCGACGAGGCAGCGACGCCGCGCGAACGCGGCGCGGTACGCCGGCTTCTTCGCCACCGTCTCGACGCGCGCGTTGAGCATCTTGACGCCCTCGCGCGCGGACTTGGCCCAGTGGGGGATGAGCCCGAAGCGCGCGAGCCCGAGCCGCCGCTCGCCCTCGCGGGACTCGACCACGATCGGCGCGGCGTCGGTGGGCGCGATGTTGTACTGCGCCGGGAGCTCCGGCTCGGTGAGGATCGCCTCGAACTCCTCGATCAGCACGTCGGGCGGCGTGACCATGGTGTAGCGCGCGCACATGTCGTGGACCGAGTATGAAGAGGCGGTGACCAGAGATCACGCGGG
>JAYRVK010001057.1:0-2254 GCA_041918555.1 Sandaracinaceae bacterium | reverse complement strand
GGGCACGCTCGAGCGGCTCGCCGACGCGATCGACGTCGCCCCGGTGTGCGCGCGGCGCGCGCGCGTCCGCCTCGGCAGCGTCGCGCGCCTCGACCGCGTCGATCACCTCGTGCTCGAGGCGCTCGCGCGCGGCCACGACGCGATCGAGGTCCGCCCGGTGTGGGGCGCCGCCGAGTCGCGCGGGCCCTGGCAGCCCGGGTGGGGCCTGGCCTCCGACGGATCGGTGTGGCTCGAGGACGGCCGGCGCGTCGATCTCGCGGGGCACGCCGTGCTCCTGCGCCTGCTCACCGTGCTCTTCGACCGCGGCGGCGCGGCGAGCAAGGAGACGCTGATCCAGGAGGCGTGGGAGGAGCGCGACTACCACCCGCTGCGGCACGATCCGAAGCTGCACGCGGCGGTGCGCAAGCTCCGCGAGAAGCTCGAGGATCGTCCCTCGGACCCGCAACGGATCTTGACGACCGACGAGGGCTACCGCCTCGGCGGGGTCGCGCGCCGCGCGGTGATCCCGCGCAGGGTCTAGCGTCGGTCAGTCGAAGCGCTCGAAGCTCGGCTCCTCGGGGGCCGCGGGGGCCGCGCGTCCGCGCCGGCGCCGGCGCGCGGGCGGGGAGGTCGGCGGCGCCGCGGGCTCGGGCGCGAGCGTGAACGACAGCCGCTGATCCACGTCGGGCGTCAGCGACTCCTCGACGACCGTGAACCCGTCGTGCTCGAGCGTGAGCGCGCGCGCCGACGCCGAGCGCGGGAGCCGGAGCTCGAGCGGGGTCTCGCCGCGCGCCGTTCCGTCGAGCCGCACCCGCGCGCCCGGGGGCACCGTCTCGATCCGGATCCCCACCTCGGCCGGCGCCGCCGGGGCGGCGCGCTCGATCGCCGCGGGGGTCGGGACCTCGGCGCGCGGGCGGGTCCACCAGAAGGCCCCTGCGCCGAGGGCCGCGGCGAGCGTGGCGGCGGCGAGCGCGGCCGCGAGCGCGCCTCGCCCCGACCGGCGTCGAACGGGGGCCGCGAGCGGCGCGGCCTCGGTCGTCGGCGTCGCCACCGTGGCGCCCGCCGCCGTGGGGAGCTCGATCGCGAGGTCGGTCTCGGCGGAGGGCACCTCGCCGACGTCCGCGCCCTCGCGCATCCGGCGCAACATGGCTTGCTTCTCCGCGATCCGATCCGCGAACAGCCGGCTCATCACCTCGCCCACCCGATCGCCGTACGGCACCTCGGCGGACCCCGCCCCGTGCAGGAACCGGTGCAGGGCCATCCGCATCTCGGCCGCGCTCCGCCAGCGCGCGGCGGGATCGCGCTCGAGCGCGCGCAGCGCGATCGCGTCGAGCGCGGGGGGGATCGCAGGGTTCAGCAGCGAGGGCGGCGGGACCGGCGCGTCGGTGATCGCCTTCATCGTCGCGACGCGGCTCGCCCGCGCGAAGAGCCGATGCCCCGTCGCGAGCTCGAACAGCGTGATCCCGAGCGCGAACACGTCGCTCCGGCGGTCGAGCGGATCGCCGGCGACCTGCTCGGGCGACATGTAGCGGAACTTGCCCTTGATCTGGCCCACCTCGGTCTTCGCGATCCGATCCGCGGCCATCGCGATCCCGAAGTCCACGACCTTGACCGCGCCGCCGTAGGTCACGAACACGTTCTCGGGCGAGACGTCGCGGTGCACGAGGCCGAGCGGCGCGCCGTCGGGGCCCGCGAGCTCGTGCGCCGCGTGCAGCCCCGCGCACGCCTCCCCGACGAGGTAGGCCGCGATCGCGGGGTCGAGCTTCAGGCGCCGCGCCTCGAGCCGGCGCATGAGGTTCGCGGCGCTCTCGCCCTCGAGGTACTCCATCACGAGGTAGAGCCCGTCCTCGTCGCGCTCGAGCTCGTGCACGGTGACGACGTTCGCGTGCCGGATGGAGGCCGCGATCCGCGCCTCGTCCATGAACATCGCGGTGAAATCCGACACGTCCGCGAGGTGCGGGAGGATCCGCTTGATCACGACCGGACGCTCGAACCCACCGTCGCCGCGCCGGCACGCGAGGAGCAGCTCCGCCATGCCGCCCGCCGCGAGCTTCCCCGCGACCTCGTAGCGCCCGATCTTGGACGGGCCGGCGGCCTGTGGCAGGAAGTCCATCGTCATGAGGGCACCGCCCATGATCTACCGGGCTCTGTTCGCCGTCACCATCGCGGCGCACGCGCTGGGCGCGGGGACGGCCCGCGCTCAGGACGCGGACGAGGCCCGCCGGCGCGCGCACGAGCTCTTCGCGGAGAGCCGCGATCACTACCGCGAGGGCCG